>JBPYFG010000600.1:0-2828 GCA_051986365.1 Xanthobacteraceae bacterium | reverse complement strand
ACCCAAACTTGATGCCGACTAGCTCCATTGCATCGAGTCGGTTGCGACCGTCGAGTAGCTTGCCCCTGTAGAGGACGATCGATACTCGCAAGCCGTTCGCCTTGATGTCCTCGCCAAGCTCGCGAAGCTCCGACTCCGACATCAGAGGAAACAGATTGGCGGCCGGATGAACTTTTAGGTGATCGCGCCAGCTTGATTGCGGCTTGCTTACCGGCTCAGCGGTAGCGGTGTCCGCGTCCACAATGTCGGACATATCACGCGCCATCCTTCGGCAGGCCAGCCAACACCTTACGGATATTGCCGACTCTGTTGCCGTATCGACTTTTTGTTAGATAGACGCGCTCAAATCTTGGATCGTATCGGACCGTCCTTTCAGACAGACCCGTGACGGCCGCTGTCACTTTGCAATGGACCACGGCTTCATCTGGCAAAGACGGCCAGCGTTTGAGAAGTTCGGTTAGTTCGGTCATAGGCGGAACCCACGGAATGGTTAAGATTCCGTGAATATGCCGCTGCAAGGTAAAAAACGACTTAATCCTGCGGTGCGCGCGCTAGGCAATAAATGCCGGGAAACGCTTTGTTAATCGGCGCGAAAGGTGCTCTAATCAGAACCGCAGACAAGTGGGACCATCGATGCCAGGAATCGATGAATCAAAACAATTCGTGCCGCTGAAATTCGCAGTTCTGACGATCTCCGACACGCGCTCGCTCAGGGACGACAAATCAGGCGCGCTGTTGGTGCAGCGCATTGTCTCTGCCGGACACTTTGTTTCTGAGCGCAGCCTGGTGCCCGACGATGTCGAGGCGATCCGTGCCCGGGTCAAGGCCTGGATCGCCGATCCGATGATCGACGTCATCATCACCACGGGCGGTACCGGGTTCACCGGCCGCGACGTCACGCCGGAAGCGATCGAGCCGCTGTTCGAAAAAAAAATGGAGGCGTTCTCGGCGCTGTTTCTGGTGGTCAGTTTTCCGAAGATCGGCACGTCCGCGATCCAGTCGCGCGCCACCGCCGGCGTCGCCGGCTCGACTTACATTTTCTGCCTGCCCGGTTCGCCCGGCGCCTGTAAGGACGCTTGGGACGAAATTCTGGTGCACCAGCTCGATTACCGGCACGGCCCGTGCAACTTCGTCGAAATCATGCCGCGGCTCGACGAGCATTTGCGGCGCGAGAAGGCCAAAGGGGCGACGGTTTAGGGCGGCGTCCCGTCATTCCGAGGCCGGCCGCAGGCCGCAGCCCGGAATCCATAGTCACCGTTCGAGATGTCAAAGTGTGGAGCGCCGCGCCGCTTTGCATTTTTACCTCTCCCTGCTGCGCGGGGAGAGGTCGGATTGCGCAGCAATCCCGGGTGAGGGGCATGCTCGCGAGTCTGAGCCGGGCCGTAACGCCCCCTCAGAAGGAGGCTTACTACAACTCCAAATCCCAGTGCTCGCTCACGACCGGCTGGCCCCAGCTCTGATGCTCCTCGCTGCGCATCAACTTGAAACCGGCGCTTTGATAAATGTGCCGCGCCGCGGTGAGTACGCTATGCGTCCACAAGGTGATCTTGCGATAACCGGCGCTGCGGGCAAAACGAATGGCCTCATCGACCAGCCGCGCGCCGATGCCGAGTCCGCGCGCTTTGGGCTCGACCAGAAGGAGGCGCAGGCGGGCAATGTCATCACCGTCATTGGCTAGCATCACCGCGCCGACATTTTCGCCGTCGAGCTCGGCGATCCAGCCGCGCTCGCGGCTGGCATCGTATTTGTTGACGAAGTCGGCGACAATTTGCGCGCAAACGCCTTCGAACGGCGCGACCCAACCATAGTCCTGCGCGTAGAGCTCGGCATTGCGATTGACGATCCAGCCGAAATCGCCTGGGCGCGGCGCGCGCAACGCATAACGCCGCTGCGACGCCGGCTTCTGAACGTGCTCCTCGAGCAGTGTCTCGATCGTTTCCATCGCCGCGATCAATCGCGCCTGATCCGCGGGCGCAAGCTTGCCCAGCATGGCCGCGGTATTGCGCTGCGAGCGCGCGTCGAGCGGCATGAAGGATTTTCTGCCGCGCGGGGTGAGCGTTAAATGGCTTTGCCGGCCGTCTTTCGGCGAGGTGCGTTTGCGGATCAAGCCGCGTCTTTCGAAATTGCGCAGCACGCGGCTGAGATAACCGGCATCGAGATCGAGGCTCCGCGCGATCTCGCTGGCGGTGCGCTCGCGGTGACTGGCAATCTCGTAGAGGACGCGCGCTTCGCCGAGCGAGTAGGGACTGTCGAGAAATGTCTTCCGCAAAACGCCGATCTGCCGGGTGTAATAACGGTTGAAGCGGCGCACCGCGGCGATCCGCGAATCGTCCGTTTCGGCTGCCTCGCCATTCATGCGTGCAGGGTTGTCCAGCTAGTTGACTAAGTCAAGTATTTGGACTGCTCCCGGATGGTCTCGGCTGGCGTGAATCATGGGCTCCTTATCACGAATAATTGTTCTTGTTTTGTTCTAGGTCGCGCGTTAGCTTTCTGCCCGGAGCTTTAACGATGAGTCGTTCATCCGCGTTGAAACGCCCGCCGGCACCGCTGCCCTCCACGCCGGCGGGCGAGATGGGCGCAGCCGTCTACCGCGAACGCCGGCGCGGCCGCGGCACGGCTTCGAACGCGTCCGGCCGCTACGAGCGGTTGGCGCGGGTCGCCTTCGACGACGGCTGGCAAGGATCCGAACAGCTGCCGCCGTTCAAGACGACCGTGACGATAGACGCCACCCGCAAGATCATCACCCGCAACGATTCGCCCGATCTCTCCTTCGATCGCTCGATCAATCCGTATCGGGGCTGCGAGCACGGCTGCGTCTATTGTTTTGC
>JBPYFG010000599.1:0-4374 GCA_051986365.1 Xanthobacteraceae bacterium | reverse complement strand
AGCATGCGCTTGATCTCGGCGATGGCCTTCGCCGGATTGAGGTGCTTGGGGCAGGCTTTGGTGCAGTTCATTATGGTGTGGCAGCGGTAGAGCCGGAACGGATCTTCCAGATTGTCGAGCCGGTGACCGGTTGCCTCGTCGCGCGAATCCATGATGAAGCGGTGCGCTTGGAGGAGCGCCGCGGGCCCAAGAAAGCGTTCCGAATTCCACCAATAGCTCGGGCACGCCGTCGAGCAGCAGGCGCAGAGGATGCATTCGTAGAGCCCGTCGAGCTTCTGGCGGTCGTCGTGGCTCTGTTTCCATTCCTTCTGCGGGGTTGGCGAAACGGTCTGCAGCCAAGGCTCAATCGAGGCGTGCTGGGCGTAAAAGTTGGTCAGATCCGGCACCAGATCCTTTACCACCGGCATATGCGGCAGCGGATAGATACTGACGGCGCCGCCGATGTCGCTCATCGCCTTGGTGCAGGCGAGCGTGTTGGTGCCGTCGATATTCATCGAGCACGAGCCGCAAATGCCCTCCCGGCAGGAACGGCGAAAGGTCAGCGTCGGATCGACATTATTTTTGATCCAGATCAGCGCGTCGAGCACCATCGGTCCGCAATCTCCGGTGTCGACATAATAAGTGTCGATGCGCGGATTGCGCCCGTCGTCCGGTGACCAGCGATAGATGCGGCATTCGCGCTGCGACTTGGCGTTCACTGGACGCGGCCAGGTCTTGCCCTGCGTGATCTTGGAATTTTTCGGCAGCGTGAATTGAACCATCAGGACCTCGTTGAACCCGGCATGTTGTTGCGCTATCTCAATTCGCCGCTCAGTAAACACGCTTTTTGGGTTCGATATAGGAAACGTCGTTGGTGAGCGTATAGGTATGGACCGGACGGTAGTCGATCGTGACCTTGCCGGTCGCGTGATCGAGCCAGCTCAAAGTGTGCTTCATCCAGTTCTGATCGTCGCGGTCGGGAAAATCCTCGCGCGCGTGGGCGCCGCGGCTTTCGGTGCGATTGACCGCGGAATCCATGGTGACGACGGCCTGTTCGACCAGATTGGCGAGTTCGAGCGTCTCGATCAGATCGGAATTCCAGATCAGCGAACGGTCCGATACGCGCAGGTCTTCGACGCCGGCATAGACCTGATGGATGAGCTTGGAGCCTTCTTCCAGCACTTCGCCGGTGCGGAACACGGCGCAGTTATTCTGCATGACGTGCTGCATCCTGGCCCGCAGCTGCGCGGTCGGCGTCCCGCCCGACGCATGGCGGAATTTGTCGAGCCGCGCCAGCGGACGCCCGGCCGAATCCTTGGGTAATTCGGGATGCTTGTCGTTTGGGGTGAGGATTTCGGCGCAGCGCATTGCCGCGGCGCGGCCGAACACCACGAGGTCGATCAGCGAATTCGATCCGAGCCGGTTGGCGCCATGGACGGACACGCAGGCCGCTTCGCCCAGCGCCATCATGCCGGGCACGACGTGATCCGGATTGCCGTTTTTCTTGGTCAGCGCCTCGCCATGATAATTGGTGGCGATGCCGCCCATATTGTAATGCACCGTCGGTAGGATCGGCACCGGCTCGCGCGTGAGGTCGACGCCGGCGAATATGCGCGCGGATTCGGTAATGCCCGGCAGGCGCTCGGCGAGGATTTTCGGATCGAGATGGTCGAGGTGGAGGAAAATGTGATCCTTCTTCGGCCCGACGCCGCGGCCTTCGCGGATTTCGATCGTCATCGCGCGCGAGACCACGTCGCGCGAGGCGAGATCCTTGGCCGACGGCGCGTAACGCTCCATGAAGCGCTCGCCTTCTGAATTGACGAGATAAGCGCCTTCGCCGCGCGCGCCTTCGGTGATGAGCACGCCGGCGCCATAGACGCCGGTGGGATGGAATTGCACGAACTCCATGTCCTGGAGCGGCAGGCCCGCGCGCAACATCATGGCGTTGCCATCGCCGGTTTGGGTATGCGCCCCAGTGCACGAGGCATAGGCCCGGCCGTAGCCGCCGGTCGCCAGGATCGTCATTTGCGCGGAAAAGCGGTGGATCGAGCCGTCATCGAGATTGATGGCGACGACGCCGCGGCAGCGGCCGTCATCATCCATGATCAGATCGATGGCGAAATATTCGATGAAGAACTCGGTCGAGTGCCGCAGCGCTTGCCCGTACATGGTGTGCAACATGGCGTGGCCGGTGCGGTCGGCGGCGGCGCAAGTGCGCTGCGCCGTGCCTTTGCCGTAGTGGGTGGTCATGCCGCCGAATGGGCGCTGGTAGATCTTGCCGTCGTCGCGCCGCGAGAACGGCAGGCCCCAATGCTCCAGCTCGTACACGGCCTCCGGCGCATTGCGGCACATATATTCGATGGCGTCCTGGTCGCCGAGCCAGTCCGACCCTTTGACGGTGTCGTACATGTGCCAGCGCCAATCGTCTTCGCCCATATTGCCGAGTGCGGCGGCAATGCCGCCTTGCGCCGCCACGGTGTGGGAGCGGGTCGGAAAGACCTTGGTGATGCACGCGGTGCGTAAGCCCACTTCGCTGCAGCCGACCACCGCGCGCAATCCGGCGCCACCGGCGCCGATCACCACGACGTCGTAAGCGTGATCCTCGATCGGATAAGCGCGGCCGTTAATGGCTGGTGCGGTGGCGCCGTTTTGTCCAGTCTCGGCCATGTTCACAACCCGAGTTCACAATCCGAATGACAGCTTCAATATGCCGTAGATCGAGACGAGCCCAACGGCGATGGCAAAGAACGTATTAGCCATCAGCAAAGTCAGTTTGAGTGAATCATCGTGGATATAATCCTCGATGATCACCGCCATGCCGATCCGCATATGGATCGTGATCGACATGACGAACAATACCATGATGATGGCGACCGCTGGCGAGCCCAGAATTTGTGCCACCGCGGCCTGGTTGCGGCCAAGGAGCGTAATGAGAATGGCGATCGCGGCGATGGTCAGCGGCACATTCGCCACCGCCGTCAGCCGCTGATGCCAGAAATGCTCGGTGCCGGACTTGGCGGCGCCGCGGCCGAGCACGCGGCCGAGCGGTGTGCGGATGTGCAACGGCCCGGGCATTACGCAATCCCCATCGTCAGCATGATGAACAGCCACAGCACGATTGTGATGGCGATCGAGCCGATGAGATTGGCGGCCGCCAACCACTCGCGCTCTTTGGGGCCGAAGCCGCGTCCGGTGTCCCAGATCAGGTGGCGGATGCCGCCGAGCATGTGGTGGATCACGCTCCAGGTATAGCCGAACAGGATCAGCCGACCGATCCAGGAGCCGGCGAACCATTGAAAACGGGCATAGGCGTTGGGACTTGCCGCCGCGACGAACCACCAAGCCAGCAACAGCGTGCCGAAATAATTGCCTAAGCCGGTGATGCGATGAACGATCGACATCATCATCGTCAGCATCGGCCGGTAGATCTGCAGATGCGGCGATAACGGCCGCTTGGCGCCTGCGGTTTGTTCGAGCGAATGCGTGTCAGCCATCATGGTCATCCGCTTTGGACTGCGCCGCCGCGGTGCAGCGCTGCAGTTCCTATCGAATTCACGCGGCCGCCGCAACGCGCTTGCCTACGGCCGCGCGGAACCTGGCTCAGTCTCGCCAGCTTCGTATTTTGCGAAAATAGTGCTCGTTTTTGTCAATGCAATCAGCAATATTTGAAGCCTGGTTTCGCACAATACGAAGGACGGCGCCGACAATGCGTTTCGACCTCGCCGATCTCAGCCTGTTCCGCCATGTCGCCGAAGCCGGCAGCATTACCCGCGGCGCTGAACGCGCGCATTTGGCGCTTGCCGCCGCCTCGACCCGCATCCGCAATATGGAAGACGTGCTCGGCGTGCCGCTCTTGACGCGCGGGCGCCAGGGCGTGACGCCAACGCAAGCAGGCCGCACCCTGTTGCAGCATGCCCGCGCCATTTTGCGCCAGTCGGAGCGGCTGCACGAAGACTTAAGCGCCTATGGCGGCGGGCTTGGCGGCCAGATTCGGGTGTTGTCGAACACCAATGCGCTGACCGAATTCCTTCCTGAAGCGTTGAGCTCGTTTCTTGCCGCGCATCCCCATGTCAGCATCGATCTCGAGGAGCGGCTGAGCGATGAAATTGTCGGTTTGATCGCGGAAGGGGTCGCCGACCTCGGCATCGTCGCCGGCACGGTCGATGCCGGTGCGCTCGAGACCTATCCGTTTCGCAGCGACCGTTTTGTGCTGGTGGTCGCGCGCGGCCATCCGCTTGCCAAGCGTGCCAGGATCAGCTTCGAGGAAGTGCTCGAACACGATTTCGTCGGTCTCGATCGCGCCAGCGCGCTGCAGCGCTTCCTGGCCAGCAAAGCCGCCCGCATTGGCCGGCCGCTGCGGTTGCGGGTGCAGTTGCGCAGTTTCGACGCAGTGTG
>JBPYFG010000598.1:0-4623 GCA_051986365.1 Xanthobacteraceae bacterium | reverse complement strand
ATCTGTTCGAGCCCGGCTCGATCGCGAACCTCACGGCATCGATCATCGGCAATGTGTTTGGCTTCAAGGCGGTCAAGGCGTTGCGTCTTGAAGACATGCATATCCCGGTCTCCTACCTGAAGACTTTCCAGGGTCCGGCCACCGGCATCGTCGTCGAGCGCGAGCGCCTCGACAAATTCGGCCGGCCGCTGCTCGGCGCGACCACCAAGCCGAAGCTCGGCCTTTCGGGCCGCAACTACGGCCGCGTTGTCTACGAGGCGCTGAAGGGAGGCCTCGACTTCGTGAAGGACGACGAGAACATCAACTCACAGCCGTTCATGCATTGGCGCGACCGCTTTCTCTATTGCATGGAGGCGGTGAATAAGGCGCAAGCCGCCACCGGCGAGGTCAAGGGGCATTATCTCAATGTCACCGCCGGCACCATGGAGGAGATGTACGAGCGCGCGGAATTCGCGAAGCAGCTCGGCTCGGTCATCATCATGATAGATCTCGTGATTGGCTACACCGCTATCCAGTCGATGGCCAAGTGGGCGCGCAAGAACGATATGATCCTGCACTTGCACCGCGCCGGCAACTCCACTTATTCGCGGCAAAAAAGCCACGGCATGAACTTCCGCGTCATCTGCAAATGGATGCGCATGGCGGGAGTGGATCATCTACACGCCGGCACGGTGGTCGGGAAGCTCGAAGGCGATCCCCTCATGGTCAAGGGCTTCTACGAGACCTTGCGCAGCTCCTACGCCCCGGTGAGCCTGCAGAACGGCCTCTTCTTCAAGCAGGACTGGGCGTCGTTGAACAAGGTCATGCCGGTGGCCTCAGGCGGCATTCATGCCGGCCAGATGCACCAGCTACTGGATTATCTCGGCGAAGACGTCGTGCTGCAGTTCGGCGGCGGCACGATCGGTCACCCAATGGGAATCCAGGCCGGCGCCACCGCCAACCGCGTTGCGCTGGAAGCGATGGTTCTGGCGCGCAACGAAGGCCGCGACATTCGCAGCGAGGGGCCGGAAATCCTTCGCGACGCCGCCAAGTGGTGTCAGCCGCTGCGCGCCGCTCTCGACACCTGGGGCGACATCACCTTCGACTACACCTCAACCGACACCGCCGACTTCACTCCAACCGCCGTTGCGGTCTGAGATCGGGCTGCGAGCCGCCAGGAGGATCGACATGCGTGTGACCCAGGGCACCTTCTCTTTCCTGCCCGACCTGACCGACCCCCAGATCGCCGCGCAGGTCGAGTACTGCCTGCGGCAGGAATGGGCGGTGAGCGTGGAATTCACGGATGACATTCACCCCCGCAATACCTACTGGGAAATGTGGGGCCTGCCGATGTTCGATCTGCGCGATGCGGCCGGGGTCATGCAGGAGATCCGGGCCTGCCGCGCTGCCAATCCACACGTCTATATACGCGTCAGCGCCTTCGATTCGACGCGGGGATGGGAAACTGTGCGGCTGTCGTTTCTCGTGCAGCGTCCGGCCGTTGAGCCGGGGTTCCGTCTCGAACGAGTGGAAGCGGCAGGCCGCACTATACGCTATGCCGTGCGCGCTTACAGCCTCGACCAGCCCGCCGGCCGACGCTATCGAACGGCAGCAGAGACAATTGCGGCACCGGGTGAGGGACGATGAGCGTTTCTGGATCGGCAACAGCGATCGGCTCCGCCACCAAGGTGATCGACCTAAGGGCGCTGCAGGCTGAGGCTGACCTCGGCGCGCCGATTGCCGAACTCGATCGCGATCTCGTTGGACTCGCACCGGTCAAGCAGCGCATTCGCGAGATAGCGGCGTTTCTTTTGGTGGCGCGCGCGCGCCAGGAAGTCGGACTCACGTCCGATCCGCCCACGCTACATATGGCCTTCACCGGCAATCCAGGCACTGGCAAGACCACGGTGGCGCTGCGTATGGCGAACATCCTTCATCGTCTCGGCTACATACGCAAAGGCCATCTCGTTTCAGTCACGCGTGATGACCTCGTCGGTCAATTTATCGGCCACACTGCGCCGAAGACCAAAGAGGTGCTCAAGCGCGCTATGGGCGGGGTGCTCTTCATCGACGAGGCCTACTATCTGCACCGTCCGGAAAACGAAAAAGATTACGGGCAGGAAGCAATCGAGATCCTTTTGCAGGTGATGGAAAATCAGCGCGAGGATCTGGTGGTAATCCTGGCCGGCTATCGGCAACGCATCGAAAACTTTTTTGTATCGAATCCTGGTTTTCGATCGCGGATCGCGCATCACATCGATTTTCCCGACTACGATTCCGGCGAGCTGCTAGCCATCGCCGAAGTGCTGGCCGCTCAGAGCGAGTATCGCCTGAGCCCGGCTGCGCGTGACGCGATGGTCGATTACATCGCGCGACGGCGCGAGCAACCGAACTTCGCCAATGCCCGTTCGATTCGCAACGCGCTTGACCGCGCGCGACTGCGCCAAGCCATGCGGTTATGCGCCGGCAACGGCGTGGCAAGCCGCGAGGCTTTACAAACCATAGAAGCCGAAGACATACGAGCAAGCCGCGTGTTTGCGACATAAGCCCCGCTAACGCACGACACAGGGAAGGAAGTCATGTGCGATCAGCTCGCTCTCGATGAATATCTGGAAGCCTGGGCGGGGACCGGCGATCTCCACCGCGCCGCCGCATCGACGGTAACGGTACTGGCGGCCTCCTGCGGCGACATCGCCGCGCTTATCGCTGCGGGTTCTTTCGTCGGCGATTTCGCGACGCGTCCGCGAAACGGTGTCGGCGGTGACTTTCAGACCGAGCTCGATTTGCGCGCCCAGGACGTTCTGGTCAAGGCACTTGCACGCGCGCCGGTCGCTGCCGTTGTGTCCGAGGAAATGGAGTCGCCTTTGCCGCTTAGTCCCGGCGCTCCGATCAACGTGGCACTGGATCCGCTCGACGGTTCGTCAAATATCGAGACCAACGTGTCAGTCGGCACTATCTTTTCCCTGCTTCCCGCTCCTGCCGGCAGCGGCGGAAGCGAGCCGGCGGCATTTCTGCGCGCGGGCCGAGAGCAGCTCGCGGCCGGCTATGTGATCTACGGACCGCAAACCGTACTCGCGCTCACGCTTGGCGCCGGCAGCGACCTGTTTACTCTCGACCGAGCGCGCGGACAGTTCGTCCGGACCCACGCGAATGTCCGTGTGCCGCCGCAAGCGCGCGAGTTCGCCATCAACGCGTCCAACTACCGCCATTGGGACACACCGATACAGACCTGGTTCAACGACTGCCTAGCGGGCCCCGACGGTCCGCGCGCGGAGAACTTCAACATGCGCTGGATCGCGTCGATAGTCGCCGAAGCGCATCGCATTCTCGTTCGCGGCGGGGTTTACCTTTATCCTAGCGACGCACGGCAGGGCTATCGCAACGGCCGGCTGCGGCTGATCTATGAAGCGAACCCGATCGCGTTCCTGATGGAACAAGCCGATGGCCAATGCTCGACCGGTCGCGAGCGCATCCTCGACCGGGTGCCGCGCCTTTTGCACGAGCGCGTGCCGCTCATTTTCGGAGCACGCGAGGAAGTGGACTGGATCGAGCGGTATCACCTCGGCAGCGCGCCGAAGGGCGAAACCTCGCCGCTGTTTGGGCAGCGCGGATTGTTTGTCCGAGAAGCATAGTTTGATCCGGGACGTGGCGCCGTGTCAGTCAAACATCCCATTATTTCGGTCACGGGATCGTCCGGCGCCGGTACCACATCGGTGCGGCGGACCTTCGAGCAAATTTTCCGGCGCGAGGCAATTTCCGCGGCCTTCATCGAGGGCGATGCCTTCCATCGTTACGATCGCGCCGGCATGAAAGCGGCGACCTATCAGGAGCGGAAAAAGAACAACTTCAACTTCAGCCATTTCGGTCCTGAGGCCAACCTCCTGGAAGAGCTTGAATCGGTATTTCGCGAGTATAGCGAGCACGGCACAGGTCGCACGCGCCACTATGTGCACGACGTCGAGGAATCGAAAATTTTTGACCAGCCCCCGGGTATGTTTACGCCCTGGGAGGACTTGCCGAAACAGACTGAGCTTTTGTTCTACGAGGGCCTTCATGGCGCCGTTGTCACTGACCAGGTGAACACTGCCCAACACGCAGACCTTAAGATTGGCGTCGTCCCGGTAATAAACCTCGAATGGATCCAAAAAATTCATCGTGACCGGGTGCAGCGCGGTCACTCCGAGCAGGCGATCGTTGAAACGATTCTGGGGCGCATGCCCGATTACGTGCACTTCATCTGCCCCCAATTCACCCAGACCGACATTAATTTCCAGCGGGTCCCGACAGTGGATACATCCAATCCGTTCATTGCGCGGTGGATCCCCACGCCCGACGAATCGATGGTGGTGATCCGTTTTCGAAACCCGCGTGGCATCGACTTCGCCTATCTCGTCACCATGATTCACGGCAGCTTCATGTCTCGCGCAAATTCCATCGTGATTCCCGGCAACAAGCTTGACCTCGCCATGCAACTGATTTTGACGCCGATGATTCTCAAGCTCGTCGAGAAGCGGCGGCGCGCCATTTTGCAGGAGCCCGACCGATGAATGTGATGACGCCCCAAATCTCGCAACGGCTTGATCAGCCGATCACTGCGGCTTTGCGCGCATTGGCGATGGATGCGGTCGAGAAAGCCAAATCCGG
>JBPYFG010000597.1:0-3021 GCA_051986365.1 Xanthobacteraceae bacterium | reverse complement strand
GCAGCGTAGGCGCGTTCAATTTACAGCGCAGCCGCTTCGGCCGCGCGCTTTGTGCCGTGCGCGACAACGAGCTCGCCGCCGAGGTGACTGGCGTCAATGTCAGCTACTACAAGGTGATGGCCTTCTTCGCCGGTTCGCTCTTCGCCGGCGTCGCCGGCGGTTTCTTTGCCTACTATATCCGCTACGTCACGACCGAGAATTTCAATTTGCTCTTGTCGATCTGGTATCTCGGGATGTTGATCGTCGGCGGCTTGCGCTCGCCGCTCGGCGCGATCCTCGGTACCGTCTTCCTCACGGCCATTCAGGAAGTATTTCACGCGCTTGGCGGCGCTTTGCTGACGGCATTCCCCAACCTCGGCGGCGGGCTGGTCTTCGCCACCAGCAACGTCATCCTTGGCATTTGCATTCTGCTCGCGCTGATCTTCGAACCGCGTGGGCTTGCCCACCGTTGGAGCGTTCTCAAGGCCGCCTATCGCATCTGGCCCTTCCCGCACGGCTAACAAACAGAAAAACACGCGCCAAAGAAACACAGGAGGAAACGACGATGAAGCTCCAGAGATTGGTCTCCGCCTTAGCGTCCGGCCTCAGCGCCGCCGCACTGCTCACGTTGTCTCCGGCATCGGCTATGGCTGCCGACTATGTCATGTCGGCCTCCGCCGATTTTACCGGGCCATTCGCCGACGTTATGCCGAGCACGGTCTCCGGAATTCGCGCCATTGCCGCGTGGTGGAACGACACCAAGGGCAAAGAGCTTGGAACCAATGTCGATATCAAGGTGCACGATATGCGATACGACGCAAGCGTCGTCGCCAGCACCTGGCCGAGCATTCTCTCGACCGACAAGCCGATCATGCATCTCGGCTTCGGCACGCCCGACCTCATCACATTGATGAAGCGGCTGCCGGGCGACAAGGTGCCGATGCTGATGAGCACCGCCATGGTCGGCTTGGTCTGGAAGCCGAATGGCTGGCACTTTTCGTTTCGCCCGACCTATAGCCATGAATTCGTCGGGCTGCTGAACTATCTGCAACAGAAGAAGGGCGGCAAGCTGACGATCGGCGCGATCAGCACGCAGACCGCGGCGGGATTTGTCGATCAGGTCAAGGGTGTACAGAAATTTGCCGAGACCAACTCCGACCGTTTCGCCGTTCTCGACGTGCAGTGGGTCGACGCGAGCCCGGTTTCCGTCACAAACGAAGTGCGGACGCTGGCGCGCCAACAGCCCGACGTTATTTTGGTCGGCGGCACAACCGCACAGGTGGTCGCCACCGGAAAAGCCCTGCGCGAACTGGGCGCCAACATCCCGATCATTATGTCGACCCACAACGGCCTGACGGAAGTGGCCAAAGGCATCGACCTAAAGGAGATCGAAGGCTCCTATTCGGTCTTCGCTTTTACCCCGGATAACCAGGAGACCCTGCCGGTCCGCGACCTCTACACAAAGTATCATACCGGCACCGGAAACTGGGGCATCGCAGCCGCGCAGTCGGCCTATCAGACGCTGCTGGCCTTACGCGTACTCGAACAGGCCATCGCCAAGGGCGGCAAGGATGCCGTCACCGGTCAAGCCATGTACGACGCGATGCTTGGTGCGGACTATAGCGAAGCGTCGCTGATGGGATCGCTGCCCGACATCAAGTTCGACACGACGGCGCCCTTCCCGACCGGCAAACTCAAGGTCAAGGCCCAGGTGGTGCGTGACGGCAAGATTGCCACGCTCGGCAATGAATGGCTTCCGGTCCCCGATCTGCCGAAGTGGTGAGGTGGGTCCACGTTCGTGCAACACATTCCGCCAATGCTGCTCGAGCTGCGCAACGTTGATGTCGTCTTTGACGGCATCATTCAGGTGTTGCGCAGCGTCAACCTCGACGTACGGGCCGGCAAAATTACGGCTTTGCTAGTACCCGGAATCAGAGTTGAGTGATACGCCTGCCTTTGAAGCGGCGTTGGCGGACCTTTTTCTTGGTCCAGACGAAGGGCTCGGCGTTTTCGTTCCAGGCGCTGATGAAGGCATCCATATGCTCCTGTAGTTGGGAGACGGCGGTGAAAGAAGCGCCGCTGAGCGATTGGCCCTGAAGGATGGAGAACCATGTCTCGATCTGATTGAGCCAGGAAGCTCGCGTTGGGGTGAAATGGAAGTGCACTCTGGGATGCTTCTTGAGCCAACGCTCGTTCTTCTTGTGGGTATTGAGATTATCCAACACGACGTGAAGCTCGCGGTCGGGAAAGGCGGCAACGACCTTGTCCATGAAGCCAAGGAATTCGACGCGCCGGCGCCGCTTTTTGTGCTCGCCCAGAACCTTGCCGGTCGCGACATCGAGAGCCGCGAACAAGGTCGTCGTCCCATGCCTCTTGTAGTCGTGGCTCTGGCCGGTCAGCGCCCGCCCGGTCGGCAGCTTCAGATAGCCTTGCGCCCGCTCCAAGGCCTGGATCGAGGGCTTCTCATCGACGCAGAGCACGATGGCCTTGCCGGGCGGGTCGATATAGAGGCCGACGACATCGGCTGCCTTGGAGGCAAAATCCGGATCGTTGCTTTCGCACCAGGACTTGCGGGCTTTTAGATCGATCTTCTGATTGCGCAGGAAGCGCCAGACATATTGCACATCGATATCGCAAAGCTCCTCCGCCAGAAGCGGGCCGGTCCAGCGCGCAAAGCCCTTCGGCGGCGGCTTGTCGAGCAACGCCAAAATCCTCTTGTCCGTCTCCATCGTGTAGATCGGCTCTTTGCCCGGGCGAGGCTTGTCCTGAAGACCTTCAAGCCCGTCATCGGCAAAGCGCCGCCGCCAATGGCTCACGATTCGCGGCTGGACGCCAACCTCCTTGGCGATCGACCGCGTACTGCGCCCGGCCGCCGCCAGAAGCACGATCCGCGCTCGCTTCAAATCGCGCTGTATCGTCACCGGCGACCGGCAGCGCGCCTCCAGCACATCACGTTCCTTGCGCGAAAGCCGGACTGCTCTTGCTTCGGGAATCATCCCGACCTTGAATCACGACTCACTGTCCTTTGAAAGCCGGTACTAG
>JBPYFG010000596.1:0-3457 GCA_051986365.1 Xanthobacteraceae bacterium | reverse complement strand
CGCGTCAGCGTGATCATTGTTTATGTGCGCGACCGCTCCGACTTCAGCGTCAAGCAGATCGCCTGCATCGGAAACATCGGTCGTGAAATCCGCCGCGGCAAGATTGGTCGCGCGCCCGAAGCCGGCAACAAGGTGCGCCGACTCCATTGCCAGTCGCCACACGGCAAAATCGGCGAAACCGACATAGAGTTCGGCTTTGGGGTGTCGCGCCAGAAAACGCCGGCGCATCGCTCCTTCCTCGGTCGCGTCGTGGGCAATTTGTACGAAGCGGCCAAATACAGTCAGGCGCGGATGCGTCAACGGATCGCCCTTGCCGACGGTCGCCAGCAGCACCGATGCGCGACTATCGACTTCAAGATTGGCGGTATGACTCGATAGCCGCGATGGCAGTATCAGCGGCGAACCGTCGCTGTCGGTCGCGACATTAACGAGCGAGGCGAACGGATGTCCGGTATTGCGGTCGATTGTCGCCAATGCGCCGGCGCGTACCGTGCGCAACAGGTTTTTTGCGATCGATCTGGCGTCAAACTCCGGCCTGGGCGCGGTTTCCGGCAGACGGTCCGGCATGGCCCCCGGTAGCGGTCGATCCGAATTCGAGCCGCTTGTTGGTTTAACGGCCGCGGAACCGGCCGCACCGGCCTCCGCCGGGGCCTTATCGGAGGGGCTCATGCCCCAGTTCCATCGGTTCCCATCGGTTCCGATGGATCGGCGCTCAATTCCGCTGCGGTAAAGTAAGCCACCGTAATTGCCCCGATTTTGCCTTGTCTGGTCACACTTCCGCCCCCACATGGGGATTCAAAGGCTTATGGGGCCGGGCTGATGCTGCGGCCGACTCATGTTAGAAGGCCGCCATGCCGACAATCGCTCTCGTCGACGACGACCGCAATATCCTCACCTCGGTTTCAATCGCGCTCGAAGCCGAAGGCTATCGGATCACCACTTACACCGACGGCGCCTCGGCGCTCGACGGTTTTAAGACCGCGCCGCCCGATCTCGCCATTCTCGATATCAAGATGCCGCGGATGGATGGCATGGAGACCTTGCGGCGGCTGCGCCAGAAATCCGATCTGCCGGTGATCTTTCTGACCTCCAAGGACGAGGAGATCGACGAACTGTTCGGTCTGAAAATGGGCGCGGACGATTTCATCCGCAAACCATTCTCACAGCGTCTGTTGGTCGAGCGCGTCAAAGCGGTACTGCGCCGCTCCTCGCCCAAAGATGGCAGCATACCGAAGGAAGCCGACAGCAAAGTGCTCGAGCGCGGCCAGCTGCGGATGGATCCGGAGCGTCACACCTGCACCTGGAAAAACGAGCCGGTGACGCTCACCGTAACCGAGTTTCTGATCCTCCAAGCTCTAGCGAGCCGCCCCGGCGTGGTGAAAAGCCGCAACGCCTTGATGGATGCGGCCTATGACGATCAGGTCTATGTCGATGATCGCACCATCGACAGTCACATCAAGCGGCTGCGCAAAAAGTTCAAGGCTAGCGACGGCGAGTTCGACATGATCGAAACGCTATACGGTGTCGGATATCGCTTTAAGGAATAGCGCGAGCCCATGATTCGGGAGCGCCGGCCGGCGCTTCGAAGGGGTCACACGCGACAGATGTTGGAGCCTCCACGGCCGACTAACAGGCGTAAATGCCGGCCTGGCTGCGGCTAAAGGGTAAGCACAATAGGCTCCTGACTGGGCGGCTGACGTGCGGTAGTAATGGCGTCCGGCGTCCTGTCAGTCTTTCTCCGCGACGGCCTGCGGTGGAGGACGGGCGGATCGCCGATCGAAACCCCGGCAGACGACGTGCTCGATCGAACCGCAGATACAGAAGCATCGACGGCAACTGCCGTCGAGAACCAGAACGAAAGCCAGGGCGCTCGCCTTGTTGAAGCGACCGCGCGCCACGGCGCCGGCATCGGCGCTTGGCTGGCGCGCGGCTGGCAGTTCTTTATCACTCAGAGCTCGTCGAGCCTCACCCGCCGCATTGTCGTCCTTAACATCACCGGCCTGGTTGCGCTTTCGATCGGCATTATCGTGCTGTCGCAATTTCGCGCCGGCCTCATCGACGCCCGCATCCAGAGCCTGTTGGTGCAGGGCGAGATCATCGCAGGCGCGATCGCATCGTCGGCGACCGTGGAAACCGATTCATCGATTACGCTCGACCCCGACAAGCTTCTCAACTTACATCCGGGCGAAAGCTACGGTCCCAACGAGGACGCGCTATACGGCCTCGATTTTCCGATCAATCCCGAGCGTGTCGGGCCGATTCTGCGGCGGTTGGTTTCGCCGACCAAGACGCGTGCGCGCATCTATGATCGCGATGGCGTGCTGCTCGTGGACAGCCGCAACCTGTTTGGCCGCGGCGATATCTTACGTTACGACCTGCCGCCGCCGAGCGCCGAAAAGCCCGGCTTCTTCGAGCGCGCATTCATCGCGCTGCGGATGTGGCTCGGACGCGGCGATCTTCCGCTGTATCACGAGCTCGGCCCAGACGACGGCAAGGGTTATCGCGAGGTAGCGCGCGCGCTGGACGGACAAAAGGCCAGCATGGTGCGCATCAACGAGCGCGGTGACGTGATCGTCTCGGTCGCGGTGCCGGTGCAGCGCTTCCGCGCCGTGCGCGGCGCGCTGATGCTCTCGACCCAGGGCGCCGATATCGACGACATGGTCGAAGCCGAACGGCTTGCCATTCTCAAAGTGTTTCTGATCGCCGCGGCCGTCATGGTCGTATTGTCGATCTTGTTGGCGGGCACCATTGCCGAGCCGGTGCGGCGTCTCGCCGACGCCGCCGAACGCGTTCGCCACCGCATTCGTTCGCGCGTGGAGATTCCCGATTTTACCCGCCGCCGTGACGAGATCGGCCATCTGTCGGGCACGCTGCGCGACATGACCAACGCGCTCTACAGCCGGATTGAAGCGATCGAAAGCTTTGCGGCGGACGTGGCGCATGAGCTCAAGAACCCGCTCACCTCGTTGCGTTCGGCGGTCGAGACTTTGCCGCTCGCCAAGAGCGACGAAAGCCGCTCGCGCCTGCTCACCATCATTCAACACGACGTCAAACGGCTCGACCGCTTGATCTCGGATATTTCCGACGCAAGCCGGCTCGACGCCGAGCTGCAGCGCCAGGAGGCGGCGCCAGTCGACTTCGCCAAGCTGTTGAGTACGCTGGTTGCGGTAGCAAACGAAGTTAAGCGCGAGGATTGCGTCAAAGTCACTTTGCGATTCGAAGGCGGTTCCGGCCGCGGCTTCCAGGTCCCTGGCCATGATTCGCGTCTGGGCCAGATCATCGACAATCTGATCGAGAACGCACGTTCGTTCTCGCCGCCCGGCGGGACGGTGCGCGTTATCTGCTGGCGCTCGCGCCAGCAGGTCGAGATTTTAGTCGATGACGACGGTCCTGGCGTGCGGCCCGACGTGCGCGAGAAGATTTTCGAGCGGTTCTACACCGATCGGCCACATCAGGG
>JBPYFG010000595.1:0-7068 GCA_051986365.1 Xanthobacteraceae bacterium | reverse complement strand
CCAGGCGCGCCATCACGTCGCCGAATAGGCGGATCTGATCCGGCGAATAGCGTGCGGCGTCGTAGACAAAAAGATCGGTGACGCGGCTGAGGATGTCGCTACGCCGGGCGGCGCTACCGGAGGCGACGACAGCCTCCAATTCATGGGCAAGCGAATCGTTACGCATGGTCACTAAACGCGCGCCCCGGCTACTTCATTGAAGTATCAGCGACAATGCATCGAAAAGGGTGAACAAAATCTTGCCGAAGGAGCCAAGGAGGCGGCAAACGCGGTTACCAATCCGCTAATTTGAACGTGCGGGCGGGCCCCTTTATGGTCGGCGACCGGCACCCGCGCGGCGATCGCGCGGGCGAAAAACGCCCATGCGATTTTGCACCTCTTGTGGAACCCGATAGTCGCGCATCACCGATCGGGCGTCACGCAAGCCGCAGCATTCGCATTGGATGATGAAACGCCACAGCGCGTCGCCAGCATCCGCAACCAGCGTCCGCCGCGTCTCGGCCGCGTTTCGCCCGTCGCGATCGTGCTCGTTGAGGGCTGCGAGCGCAGCCTCGAGCGCGCGGCCTGCGCGCCCAAGGGCCGAAGCCTGCTCCTGCGCTATCTCATAATCGAGCGCGTCAGTGATCGACGCAGAACGGCGGCGAAATGGGACCATTTGCCAACCGATATAACCGTTACGCTGCCGGTCGTCAGCGCTCAGACCGGCGCCACCACGTCACGACCGAAACTCCGGCGGCGGAATCGAGGTCGCGACGCGGCCCGGGTCTGAGGCCATGCCGCGCGAGTAGGTCTTCCGGCGTGGCATTCGGACCAACTTCACTGAAGACCGGCAGCCCGCCCGGAATCCTGGCATTCGCCGCCCGCGAAAGATGAAAGGCGTCGTACTGGGGCAGAAATAAACTGAACACTTCGGTGCCGCCGATGATGGCAATGATGCCGTCGCCGATCCCGAGCCGGGCCAGCGCTGCATCAAGGCCGGTGCCGACCGGGTTCCACAGCAAAGTATGTGGATGCGCGGAATCCGGCAGAAGCGCCGCGATTTGACGGGTGAGGATCAGACGCTTGCGACGCGCGGCACGGGGCCCGCCCTCGTGAGAATGGCGGCCATGTACGACCACCGCGGCGTGGTCGAGCGCCTCTTGGAAGAAACGCTGATCGGCGTCGTTGCGGATCGACGGCGGCATTTCGCCTTTGCGGTCCGCGATCATGCCATCGGCGGAAACGATCACATAGCCTTCGATGCGGCGCACGGTTGAAAGCCAGGTTCAGAAACTTACCAGATAGCTGAGCAATGGCAGCACGCCAATAATGATCACAATGACGCGCACGATCTGCCTGGCGCGGCCGTCCATCGGCAACATGTTGACGAGATAAAGTACAAGTAGAACGACCACGAAGGTGATGAGCGCTCGAATGAGGATGTACATGCAAATCCCAATCTGGATCGCCCGAATCGTCTTGCCGTGGACGGCACGACAATCTAGCACGATAGAATAGGCGAGGCTGCATCAACTGCTGCTTGGGTCTATACTGCCATGAGAAGCGAGAACGCGATGTCCGATTCCCCAAGCCTGATCATGATTCAGTTCCTCTCCTGGGTGGCTGATCGGCCGCGCAGCTATGCCGAAACCATGGATGCTTGGCGCACCAGTTGCCCGCGGCTTTCGGTTTGGGAGGACGCCGTGATCGCGGATCTGGTGCGGCTCGAAGGCGAGGGCGGGCGGGCGGTGAAGCTAACCGACCGCGGAACAGCGGTTTTGCGGCAGGCGCAAAATCGAAAGACCACGCCCGCGCCGGCGCGCGCGGAACGCAAACGTCAGGCTGCTCTCGAAAGACAAGCCGATTAGGTCAAGACGTCGCCGCCGGGCTTCGGCGGAATCTCGAATGTATTGAGCACCAATCCGATCATTGCGTAGAAGCCGGCGCAGGTGACGGCCTCGATAATGCCGTCGCGCCCGAGCGCGGCTTCGGCGCGCCCATAGGTCGCCGGGCTCACTTTTTTGCTGGCAAGAAGCTCGGTCACAAGATCATAGACGATGCGCTCATCGTCACGGCCGAATTCGGGGCGCCGCCGTGCCCGAATGGATTCAATCGTCTCGCCGCTCAGCCCGGCCTCGCGGGCGAGATTGAAATGGGCGGACCACGCATATTGCGCGGTGGCGTCGCGGCACACCAAGAGCACGATCAGTTCGATCAGGCGCTTATCGAGCTTGGGGCTGACGCGAAAACAATTCGCCAGCCCATTGGCCGGCTCGGCGATGTCGGGGCGGTAAATCCAGACTGAAAACGGACCGCTGAGCTTGCCTCGCGGCCGCGTGCGCATGATATCGTCGTAGAGCGCTTGCTGACGCGTGGTCAGCTTGTCTCGTTCCACTTGTTCGATGCGAGCCATTCGCGTCCTCCGATCGGGCTGGTCCGATGGCAACGCGGCGCCGGCCGGCGCCGCGTCGGTGCAAGCATCGTCGGTTCAGCCTAGAACCTTATATTTTTTGAACCAGCCGACCATCCTGTTCCACCCGTCCTCGGCCGCCTCTTTGCGATAACTTGCGCGATAATCGGCGACGAATCCGTGCGGCGCGCCGGGATAGACGTGGAATTCGGCGGTCTTGCCGTTGGCCTTGAGCGCGGCCTCCATTTGATGAACCTGATCGACGGAGATGCCGGTATCGGCTTCGCCGTAGAGCCCGAGCACCGGCTCCTTAATCTCCGGCGCCAGATCGATCGAGCTCTTCGGCGCCGGATCGCTCTTGTCGGCGAGCGGACCATAGAACGCGACACCGGCTTTGAGATTCGGATTATGCGCGGAGTAATGCCAAACGTTGCGGCCGCCGCGGCAGAAGCCCATGATGCCGAGCCGGTTGGCGTCACCGCCTTGAGATTTGGCCCAAGTAACGGTGGCGTCCAGATCAGCGAACAATTCGGCGTCGCTCTTGCTGTTGACCTTCGGCATCAATTCCTGGCTATCGGTGACCTTGGTCATATCGCCGAGACGGAAATAATAATCGGGCGCGACCGCGAAGGCGCCAAGATGACCGAGCCGTCGTGTCACGTCTTTGATGAATTCATGGACGCCAAAAATTTCCATGCAGACAAGAATGATCGGCGGATGTTGCACGCCGGACGGCCGCGCGTAATAGACGGGCATGTCGCCGCCGGTCACGGCGACTTTGGCATCGCCGGCTTCGAGGCCCTTGGTATCGGTGTGGATGAAATCGGCGCGCACCGGCCCGGCGGCGAGCGTGTAGCCCGCAGCCGCGGCTGCGGAACTCGACATGAATCCGCGCCGCGATAGTGGCGGCATGACCTTGGCAAGCCCGACGATGTCCGACGGCAACTGATGCTGATTCATCGACTAATTCTCCGCAAATAATTGTAAGCGGCGTCAAAGAGCGGCGACCCTAGTATGGCCGGCCGTTCCCGCCTAGCCGCCATCTGGTGAGCTTTGCGCACATGTCAAAGAACCGATTGCATTACGCGCGATAAACGCATATCAGGAATTCAAACGACGGTTTGAAAAGTGGCAACTGTGAGGCAAATGACGCGACCATCCGAAGTCACGCGTGAGCGGATTATGAGGGCGGCGGAGCGGCTGTTCGCCGAGAGCGGCTACGACGGCACCAGCATCCGCGCCATTGTCGCCAAGGCCAAGGTGAACCAGGCGGCGATCAATTACCATTTCGACGGCAAGGACGGGCTCTATCGCGAAGTGCTGCGCGTCGCGTTTCACGCTTTGACCGAACACCAGCTCGCCCATGCCGAAGAGCTAAAAGCGATGTCGCGCGAAGAAGCGCTATCGCAATTCGTGCGCCGCCAGCTACAGCCGTTGTTGGGGCGCGACGAGTACAGCCGGCACATGCGCATCTTCAATTGGGAAACCGTGCAGCCGACGACGGTGTTCCGCAATCTAGTGGCCGAAGAAGCGGCCCCGTTCCTCGGCCTTGCCTCCGATTTGGTGCGACGCTTCATGCCTGACGTCGATCAACGCACGGTTACGGTTGCGGCGGTCTGGCTCCTCGGCCAATGCAGCATATTCCTGCGCAACCGGGAGCAGTTGGCAGAGCCGCCGGTCGGTCTGGTGCTCGACGAGCAGGCCGTGGAATGGCTCTCAGCCACAATTAGCAATTGGGTGGTCGCGGGATTGCGGCCCCTGCGCACGAATTGATCCGGTCAGGACCTGTGAAATGCCGCAAAAATTCCTTTTTCCCGGCCTCGCGCCGCCCAGAACGAATGTTTGAAATTCAACCGGTCGTTTGAAAAATGCTGACATTTTTTCATCGGCGAGGGGGGCTGGCAATGCAGATCGATAGCACTTGGCGAGACCAGGCGCCGCCCCGTCATACGGCGCATACCGAATTTCCACTGCTGGCGCGGTTTGTCGGCAAGTTCGTCCTCGACATCTTGCCTGCGGCGCTCGCCAGCGTGATCGGCGGATTCCTTTTCACCCAATATCAACTTGGCCGCACCGCGCCGCCGCCGTCGGTCGAACAAATGAGCCCCGCCTCGGCCGAAGTCTTGGCGCTCGTTCACGATGAGCACGAGGCGATCGTCGGCTATCTCAAGTCGCAGATGGCGGCAGAAAAGGAGCGGCTCGCCGCGCAGGATGCGGAAACGGCACGTGCCGTGGCCGATGCCAAGGCCGCGCAAGACAACGAGGCGCAGGAGAAGGCGCTCGCTGAACAAAACGATAGCAAGCCCGCGGCGGCACCCGCGCGCCATGTGGCGATGTCGGCCAAAATCATGCTGCCGCGCGCCAAGCCCGCCGCCGCGCCGAACCCGCCTGCCGCGACGCAAGTCGCCATGGTCCAGAGCGAACAGATTCCACAGCAGAATGCTGCGCCGGCCGATCGGCTTGCCCGCGATCCCGATTCGCTGCTCGCCAAGACGCTTGATCTGAAGGACCATGTTGTCGCCGTGACCAAGCACGCGGTTGCCGCACTCGGCGACATGTTCGCTTCGGTCGGCGAGCGCATCGGCGGTTCGCCGCCGAGCCCGCGGCAATTCAGCTCGGACTCTTGATCACGGCAAGGCCGGCGGCATGAGTCGGCCCCCAAACGGGGGCTAAAATGGTGCCGTTTGGCAACAATTCCCAGCTTTATGGCTATTTTCCTCTATTTCTGCGGGAATCCTCCGGGGCCCGGCTTGCCGATTACGACTCGTCCCGCTAAGTCAACCAGAATCGGGCGTGGAACCAAGCCCTTGGCTCAATTGTATGGTGCGAAGCAGCACGGACCGTTGGGCTCGGACCCGCCAGCACAGTGTAAGATTTCGGGAACGCCACGACCTGAGAGGCGGGAGAGATGCGTTCGGGCGGTAATTTCAGTCCGGAATGGGGTTACTTGGCTCCGGCGCCGAGCTTTGCGCGCACCGCCCGTGTGGTCCTGGTGGCGACCGCGATTGGGGCCACTGCGGGGGCCGGGGTTGTGCTCTCCCTGGTCGATCGTCCCAGCGAGCCGGACAAGACCCAGGGTGCCGCTCGGGCGATCGTCACCAGCGTCCGCGCTGCCGCCGTGCCGTCCGTTGCGCCCGGCGCGCCAGCGCCGACAACGCTGACTGCGCCGGCAAAGCCGGCACCGCCGCTTGCTTCCGTCGCAGCGGCCCCGCCGAGCAACAAGCCTGATGTACGCGCGTCCTCGCGCACGACACCTCCGCCGGCAACATCACCCGCGGCGAACGCAGCAGCACCGACGACAGCATCCACCGTGTTGCCGAGCACTGCAGCGCCCGCAGCCGCTCAGGCAACATCCGCACTGCCCAGCGCATCAGCAACCTCGGGCACCGATGTCCCTGCCGCTCCTTCGGCGAACCCATCAGCAGCGGCAGGCGAGCCGTCGAATGTCGTCGAAGCCGCACCAGCGGATGCGCCGGACAGCACCGCTACCGCGGCGCCGGAGCAGACCGCGCCGCCGAAAAAGGCAAAGCGTCACGCGACCTCAAGGAACGCTCCATTTCCCAGCATGGGTTCGATTTTCCAGCGGATGTTCGCCTCTCACGGCAGCCTCAAAAGCGAACGATAGGATTTGAGATCCGGGCCGCAGCGATAATCCAGCCGGCCCCGCTGACGCGCGTGAGCGAAAAGCGCGCGCAAAATGATTGTCGCCGCCCACCTGGCGGCGGGCGGCGACATCACAAAATCAGTGAAGAAAAGTCGAAGCTAAATTAGTCGCCGAACTATTTGCACTTGCCCTTCTTTACCGCGGCATCTTGCGCGGCCCAAGCGCTGGTGAAATCCGGCGCCGTCGCGACGCGAGTCCAGCCGGCGCCGATCGGGTTGACGCTGTTATTCCACCAGATCCGGCAGAACCCGGCTTCGAAGCGCATGACGGAGAAATCCGCCCGCGCCGGCGTCGAAGCGGCAAAGCCAAGTGCCAATACGCCAACTGCAAAAACCAAACGTCTCATTGAGAGCTCCCCTGTTGTGCTTCCCGGGAACTTTCGGATAGTACGCACCCGAAATTCAGGCAAGCCTATCTCGCGCCCATTAAGCGACTAATCATCGGGGTGCGGCAGGCCGGCAACAATGGAGGCGCGCATGCCTGAAGTGGTCGTTTATCTGTTGGAGGGTCGCTCACTCGAGCAGAAGCGTGGGCTGGTGAAAGACATCACGCAGGCCGTGGTGAAGAATGCCGGCACGACCGCCGATCACGTGACGGTGTCGCTGGTTGAGACCCCGAGAACCTCCAAGGCCAAAGGCGGCGTGCTCTTCAGCGAGATCGCCGGCCGCTAAGTGAACATCGCTCGCGTCATGAACCAATAGCCGCGCACGGAGTTAACAACCCTGTGAGTGCGCTGCACAATGTGCTTGCTGCAGTGCAGTAAATCGCTGATAATAATCGGCGAATGGGCAACATGACGTGCTAGGTGCGACGTGAGCGAGATTTGGGAAACAAAGGACGGCCTGCGCCGGGTGCGGCGTGATCCGCCGACACTCGACGATGCGGTTCTGGCGGCGCAGGGTCTTACCGAGGATCTTGAGGGCCAGATCGAGATCGTCGCCGCATTGATGTCGGTGCCGGCCGCGGAGGCGCGGCGGGCGGTTCTGAAAATGCGCCGGCCGGACAGCCAGCTGAC
>JBPYFG010000594.1:0-2797 GCA_051986365.1 Xanthobacteraceae bacterium | reverse complement strand
TGGACGTCCCGGTCCTACTGGCCCGCAAAGGGCTTTACCGCGCTGTTCGACTACGCCGCCGGATCGAGCCGCCGTGCCGCGGTGGTGCTGGTATCGATTTCGCTAATCGCCTTTCTGCCGGGAATTTTTCAAATACCGCCGGTCGATCGCGATGAAGCTTATTTTGCGCAAGCGACCAAGCAGATGATCGAGACCGGCGACTATGTCGATATCCGCTACCAAGATGACGTGCGCTATCGTAAGCCGGTGGGAATCTACTGGCTGCAAGCGAGTGTCGTGAATATCGCCAGTGCGCTCGGCCTACCCAATGCCCACACCAGCATTTGGCTCTATCGCCTGCCGTCGTTGATCGGCGCGATCGGTGCCGTGCTCGCGACCTATTGGTGCGCGCTGGCCTTCGTCGGCCGGCGCGGCGCGGTGCTCGCGGCGCTGATGGTGATGTCCTCGTCGATCCTCGGCGTCGAAGCGCGTCTGGCGAAGACCGATGCCGTGCTGTTGTTTACGGTCGTGGCGGCAATGGCGGTCCTGGCCCGCGTCTATCTGGCGCCGCGCCGCGGCGATGCGCAGCCCGGTTTGGGGCAGCTCGCCATTTTCTGGACCGCGCTTGCCGTTGGCATTCTGATCAAAGGCCCGATGATTTTGATGGTGGTCGGGCTCGCGGCGTTGACCCTGGTCGTCCTCGACCGGTCGGCGCGCTGGTTGCTGGCGCTGTGTCCGCTTCCCGGTCTCCTTTGGCTGTTGGTTCTCGTCCTGCCGTGGTTCATCGCGATTTACGCGCGCGTCGGCACGCAGTTCCTGATCGGGTCGGTCGGCGAAGACATGCTCGCCAAAGTGGCGAGTCCGCAGGAGACCCATGGCGCGCCGCCGGGTCTCTACCTGATTTTGTTTTTCGTCACGTTCTTCCCCGCTTCGATTTTGGCAGGCCTTGCGGTGCCCGCGGTCTGGGCGGTGCGGCGCAAAGCCGCCGCCCGTTTTCTGCTCGCATGGGTCGTGCCGTCCTGGATCGTATTCGAGGCGGTCATTACCAAGTTGCCGCACTATGTGCTGCCGCTCTATCCGGCCATTGCGATCCTTACCGCCGGCGCCGTCGAGTCGAAAGTTTTGTCGCAGCGACCTTGGCTCGTTCGTGGAGTGATGTGGTGGTTTCTGGTGCCGGTGATTGTCAGCATCATCGCGGTGGTGACCGCGGTCATCATCCAACGCGATCTCGCTTTGCTGGCCTGGCCTTTTTTCGCCGCTGCCGTTGTGTGCGGGCTGTTCGCCTGGCAATTGTACGATCAGGAGGGCGCCGAACGCGCATTTACGCGGGCGGTTGAGGGCGCTGTTCTCATGGCGATCGGCATCTATGCCATCGTCGTGCCGTCGCTCGAGCCGGCCTTTCCCAGCGTCGCGCTGGCGGAAATTTTGCGGGAGGCGCCGTGCGCCGCTCCGCTTGCCGCCAGTGCCGGTTATGAAGAGCCGAGCCTGGTATTTCTTGCCGGCACCAAGACACGCCTCACCGATGCGGCGGGTGCCGCTGATTTCCTACTTCCCGGCGGTTGCCGTTTTGCTTTCGTTGAAGCGCGACAACAACGCGCTTTTGCCTTGCGCGCCGAGGCAATCGGACTGCGTTACAATCGTGGACCCCTGGTCGAGGGCTACGACATCAGCACCGGCAAGCCGGTCTCGATCGCGGTGTTTGAAACTGTGAGCGCGCCGTGAACGTACCCAATGCAGGCTTTGAACGAGTGAACGCAAGGCCGGTCATGGAGGGGATGTCCCAGCGGTCGCCGCTGGGTGCCATCGCGCGCAACATTTCGGAAAATGTCGCGCTTTGCTCTCGCGCGCTGACCCGTCGAGCGCGCTTCACCCGGCTCCCGAAATCCTTCGGGGTGATTGTAGTTGCGCTCGCGCTTGTCGCTGCCGCTGCGGTTTCCATGCCGCTCCTCGACGCACGCGCCGTCGAATGGGCGCGCGGCGAACCGGATTGGTTCAGGGCCGCGTTCGAGGAAATCACCGGGTTCGGCTTATCGGGCTGGTTCTTGTTTCCATGCGGCTTCATCTTGTTGTTTTTAGCCGCGGCGACTTCGCCGCAATTGGCGATCTCGGTGCGCGCCGTGCTCGCCGCCCTTGGGGCGCGGTTCGGCTTTGTGTTTCTCGCGATCGGTGTGCCGGGATTATTCGTCTCGATCGTCAAACGCCTGATCGGCCGCGCCCGCCCGTTTGTCGGCGGTCACGAGGATCCATTTCACTATGCGCCGTTCGCCTGGCATCCCGCATTCGCTAGCATGCCGTCGGGCCACGCCACGACGGCTGTGGCCGCCGCCATTGCCCTCGGCGCGATCTGGCCGCGCACCCGGATTGTGATGTGGTTTTACGCGGCCGCTATCATGGTCAGCCGCGTCGCCGTCCTCGCCCACCATCCGAGCGACGTCATCGGCGGCGCGTTGGTCGCGCTGGTTGGAACTCATCTCCTTCGGCGCTGGTTCGCCGCACGCGGTCTAGTGTTTCGGGCCGGCAATCTCGGCGCCAAACCGGCACCCTCGCTCGCCCGGGTTACGACCGCTTTGCGGCAGGCCATGTCGGTCCGTAGCCCGGCTGCCTGAGCGGCCCTCGCCCAATTGAACCCTGGCGAGAGGGCCTTTAGAAGCTTGCGCCATGTCGGATGAGGGCAGGTCGCAGGTGAGCACAGCGCAACAGAGTGGCGGTGATCAGCCCATGGTTTCCGTCGTTGTGCCGGTAAAGAACGAGTCTGGGAATATCGCGCCCTTGGTCGCTGAAATCGCCGCAGCCTTGGTCGGCCGCGCATTCGAGATCG
>JBPYFG010000593.1:0-6247 GCA_051986365.1 Xanthobacteraceae bacterium | reverse complement strand
CGCGCCTCGATGCCACCTGGCGCGCCATTTTATCGATTCAAGTGGCGCTGCAGGATTTCGAAAGCAAGCTAAGCGACGAGCAGAAAAATCGCTTGCAGACGATGACTTTCGCCGCGCGATAATGCCGCCCGCGTGTCTTGTCGTGCGTGACGAGCCAGAACGGCAATCCACAGCCTAGTTGCTCACGCGTGACGAGGGACGGCGAATCGCAATAAATACTGTAAAGCTGCCAGAGCTGTTGAAAGTAGCCGTAAACTAAGAAAGATTGCGGAGCACTTGCTGTGGCAGGAGCATGGCGAACTATTGCGCGAAAGGCCACGCCAGCAGCCTTCTATTGGCTTGTTCTGTGCCTCATCACATTTCTTGGAATGAGCGCAGTAATTAGGATCGAAGCCACCAGAACGCGTCTATTTCTCATCGTCGTGGTCGTCAGCGTTGCCTTTGGCGCGGCATGCTTTCTCGAACGCTTATTGCGAGACTACCTGCAGACTGACATACAGCCGAAGATTGAACCAAGCGACGTCACCAGCAGCCTGCCCAAATGGCTGAACCGTAACAAAGATCATTTCGCGGCAAAAAGCCGAGGCAAGGGAGAAGGGCGCGCTGAACCTCGAACTGGCGCGCCGCAAACCCAAGAAGGTTTATGGTGTTGGCTGCCTTCGTGACGCCAACGGTCAAGGCATTGAGCTGAAATCATCGCGCTTTAAACCACGCGATTTTGCGCGTTCCAATTGCGTTCGAGATTTGCGATCAGCGCCGGACTGAAATGGCACGACGCCTGCTCGCGGGCATAAACCGCCATGTAGCGACGGAACATATCGAGCGGCTCCTCCGCCACTCGAAAGGCGCGGCGATTGCCGGCGGCGCTCACCACACCCGAACTGGTGAAACCGTCCACGACGCGCTCGAGCGCGTCATCGATTTCCGACGGAGCGGCAATCTCGTCGCAGATAAGACGTCCTTCCGGTGTATCGCAGTCGAGCCGGCGGCCATAAAGGATCGCCTGGCGCGCGATCCGATCCCCAGTGAAACGCCATAGCCTTAGATTTGCTGCGCCCGGAATGATGCCTTCCTTGCGCGCCGGCAGCGTCATGTAGGCGTCGCTTGCCGCCAGCACGTAATCCAGCGCCAATAGGAGCTGACAGCCGCCGCCAATCGCGAAGCCCTCGACCACGCCGATCCAGGCTTTTTCGGCGGTTGCTCCGATCAGCTCGTCGGGACTGGCATCGTGCTGGGCGATGCCGCGGAAAAGCTTATTGACGAGCCCCATGTCGCGCCGGATGTACCAAAGGTAGCTGATTTTGCCGTGATACAGATGGGTCAGATTAATCCCCGCGGAGAATAGCCGCCGGCCGCGATATTTCGTGTGCTCGACCACATCGCCGCGGAGAATGGCAATGTCGGTTGCCGGATCGAGCGTCGCGACATCGATCGCAATTTCCAGACCATCAAGCGTCGACTCATCCTCCGCGTTGAGATAACGCAGGTTGCGCATCGTGACCTGTGCGGCCTTGCCGCGCCGTTCGAGCGTAGCGCCTGCCAATTCGATTTTTTCGCTGTGGCGGAATCGTCGGCTGTGTTCGGCCGCTTCGGCGCGCGGCAGCAGCATGGCATGGCACAGATGCATCCCGCATTGCCGATGGCCGAGCACGCGCGAAAGGAACACGCCCTGATCGATTTCAAATCCGTCTTTGTCTTTTTGCGGCAAAGCATTGTCGCGCGACAGTTGTTTGTCGTCCGGAACGAGGCCCGGCACCGCGCTGGCCGCGCCGCTCACCAAATCGTCGAGGCGCTTGAACTTCGTGAAGTCGGTGGTCAGCCGCCGATAGAGCGTCTCGACGTGAACATCGAGAAACTTCGCGCGCGCGGCGCGATCGCGTTCTATGATCGCCACTGCCGCCGCCGCCTGCGCATCCGAACGCGCCGGCTTCGCCGGCAATTGCGCCAGAAGGTCGGCGCCGATCGCCCAGCGCCGCGAAAATGTCTCGCAATCGCGGCGAAAGTCATCGGTGAGCCTATCGTCGGTATCGAGCCACGCCGCCACCAGTTCGCGCGGCAGACCGGCGCGATCGAACCCGATGGCGGCCTCGCGTCTTGAATGTTGATTGGCGAGCGCCATTGTGTTTGCCCTATGACCGCGGTCGCTTGTCGATGACGCGTTTGGCCTTGCCTTGCGATCGTTCAATGCTGCCCGGCACGACCGCGCGCACCTTGGCTGTCACGCCGACCTGCGACTTGATGAGATGCATCGCGTGATTTGTCAGCTGAACCGCCGCATCGGCCGCAACCACCGCTCTTGTCTCGACGACGATTTCGAGTTCATCGAGCCGGCCCGGCCGCGTTACTTCAAGGACATAGTGCGGTGCGAACGCCTCTTCTTGCGCGAGCGCCGCCTCGATCTGGCTGGGAAAGACATTGACGCCGCGGATGATGAGCATGTCGTCGCTGCGCCCTTTAATCCGATCCATGCGCCGCATGGCGCGCCCGTTGCCAGGCAATAGCCGGGTCAGATCGCGGGTGCGATAGCGAATGACCGGCATCGCCTCTTTGGAGAGCGAGGTCAGCACCAATTCGCCCTCCGCTTCGTCAGGCAGGACTTCGCCGGTTTCCGGATCAATGATCTCCGGATAAAAGTGATCCTCCCAGATCGTCAGACCGTCTTTGCTGTCGCCATATTCCTGCGCCACACCCGGACCGATGACTTCGGATAAGCCGTAGACATTGAGCGCACTGAGATTCATCCGCCGCTCGATTTCGCTACGCATGGGCTCGGTCCACGGCTCGGCGCCACACAGCGCGATGCGGAGCGACGATTGCCGCGCATCGATGCCTCGCCGATCGAATTCGTCGGCGATCGCGAGCAGATAAGACGGCGTCACGGCGATCAGGTCCGGCCTGAAATCGGTAATGAGCTGGACCTGCCGCTCGGTAAATCCGCCGCTGACCGGAATCACCGCGCAGCCGAGATGTTCTGCGCCATAGTGGAAGCCGAGGCCGCCAGTGAACAATCCGTAGCCATAGGCGACGTGCATCTTGTCACCCGGCCGCCCGCCAGCTGCCCGGATCGAACGGGCCATCAAGGCCGACCACAATTCAATGTCGCCGCGCGTGTAGCCAACCACCGTCGGCTTTCCGGTCGTGCCGCTCGATGCATGGATGCGAACGATCTCGTGCATCGGCACGGCGAACATTCCGAACGGATAATTCTGCCGCAGATCCTCCTTCGTGGTGAACGGAAAGGCTTTCAGGTCGTCGAGATGCTTGAGATCGCCGGGAGCAATGCCGGCCTCGGCAAACTTCTTGCGGTACTGCGGAACCAGCACAGCGTGGGAAAGCGCCTGCTTCAGCCGCGCCAATTGTAATGCGCGAAGCTCGTCGAGGCCCGCTCGCTCAACCGGCTCCGATCGTTCAAGAGGCGAAGCCCGCAAGCTCTGTCCAGACATGAGGTTCCTCCGGCCACAACACTTTACGGCGAGGCGAAAGTGCCCGCAATTCGGTTTGGATCGTGGACTTCAAAAGGTGCCTTCGGCCCAACGCGCGCCGCTCGGTCGACCCATTGGGGATTGCAGCCTTAAACGTCTGGAGCCCGAAGAGCGTCGTGCAAGGCCGATACCGATTGCTTAGTACCAGCGGCCACGCCCATGCCAAGCGACGGCCGTTGTGGTCACGACTGCTTGCAACATTATAGTGATTGCCGTGAGCGTCATCAGGCTTCGATATGAAATACTCCGCAGGCGGAGCACTCAAACGTATAAAGATCTGGCAATCCGCCAAACCGTGGAGTCCTGCGAACCAGCCGCATGACTTGCGCGCATCTAGGACAGCGCGGCGGCTTTGGTGCGGGCCTTTTCGCGTATTCGTCGGACATAGTCCAAACTTTTCCCGACGGCCGCCCGCAGTATTGTTGTTGCGGGATTGACGGCGTCATCGCCCCACGCTGTTCACTGGCATAGTTTGAGAAAACAGGCATCGTTGCACGCGGCCGGGGCGCTAGGCCTCTGATATAGAGCCGGGGGCGTTACTGCGCAGTGGCGGAAACATTAATCTTAGGCAATCCGAGCGACCAAATTCGCGCGGAACTTTTGTTCTGCCGAGACAAACAATTGTTTCTCTGAGCCAACCTCCCATCGTGCCCAAATTGCGCCACGTAGCGTCTCCTTGTACGCGCGCTTTGGCGTGATCAATCAGGAAACCAGAAAAATGATGGTGCGTTTGGGTGCCGCGGTCGGCGCTGGAATGTTTGTTATCTGCTCATCGATGGCAATGTCTGCGACACAATCAGAAAACCAAAAGCAAAATAGCTAGAATGCAGTTGCGAGTGGGCCGACGATCGTCGGCGTGGCATCAACATACAATCCCTATCGGCACGATCAGCAGTCGGGCGGCCCCGAGACTGCGTCAGGCGAGTCATATGACCCAAACGCGTGGACCGCTGCGATTCATATTGGTTTTCGCAAGGAGTTTGGCGGCGTCCATTATGGCAGGGATTATCGGCCCGCTTATGCGCTCGTGGTAACTGCCGACAAACAAGCCATCGTCAAGATCAACGATGTGGGACCACTCGAACCTGGTCGTGTCATCGATTTCAACGAACGAACGATGCGTTATTTCGATCCGTCCTTCAAACGAGGATTGATTTACCGGGTCAAGGTTACGCCTTTGCGCGGCGATGACTGGGCCCCCGGACCAGTTACAGCAAACGGCTGATCATCGACGCGCAATGTCCGCTCAGGCTGATTAAGCGGACACCGCGGCACGTCGCTACGATATCCGCTTCTCCCTTGAAAGCGGACGTTGATCAAAGTATGAGCACACGCCCTAGTGTTTGCGATCACGCCTTGCGTTCCGTTCCGCTTGTTCGGCACAAACGATCCAGGCTTTGGCAATCTCAATCAACACGGCGCGATCTGATTCCGAGGCGGTGCGCGCCAGCCGATGGCATTCGGCAGCGTAATCGCGAAATTTCTTCGCGTTCGCTTCATCATCATCATCTTCTGTATCAATTTCCATTTTGAATTCCACATCGCAATTGATTCCTCCGCATTCCCCAAAAATCGACTCCGTGGAGGAAAGTTCCCATTCAAATTTTCGCGCTTGAGGGAACCAATCTCGGTCAGGTGAATCGGAAACACTCGATGCCTAGCCTAACACTCACTTCAGTTCTCGAAAAAACGATTCTTCGGGCGTGGCAAGCCCAGATGCTCGCGCAATGTTGCGCCTTCATAATCGCGCCGAAACAACCCGCGCCGTTGCAATTCCGGCACGACCCGCTCGACGAAATCGTCGAGTCCGCCGGGCAGATAGGGGAACATCACGGTGAAGCCATCGGACGCTTCCGTTTCCAGCCACTTCTCCATCTCGTCAGCGATGGTTTGAGCCGTGCCGACCATCGCCAGCCCCGAATAACCGCCCAGCCGCTGCGCGAGCTGGCGAATGGTCAAACACTCCCGCCGGCCGAGCGCGATGGTGCGCTCGCGCCCGCTCTTGGAGGCATTGCTTTCGGGAATGTCGTCGGGCAATGGCCGGTTAGGATCGAATTTTGATGCGTCGTGGCCGAGCGCGATCGACAGGGAGGCGATTGCGTTGGCGTAATTGACCAGGCTGTCAAGCTTGGCCCGTTTCGCCCGCGCCTCTTCGACGGTATCGCCGACGACGACAAAGCAGCCGGGCAGGATTTTCATATGCTCACGCGCGCGGCCGAGCTTCACCATGCGGCCCTTCACGTCGGCGTAAAACGCTCGCCCGGCGCCAATATCGCTTTGTGCCGTGAATACCGCTTCGGCGGTTTCCGCGGCGAGCTGTCGTCCCGCCTCCGACGCGCCGGCCTGCACGATCACCGGCCAGCCCTGAACCGGCCGCGCAATATTGAGCGGGCCGCGCACCGAAAGATATTCGCCCTTGTGGTTGAGCACGTGCATTTTTGCCGGGTCGAAGAAAATGCCGTCTTCGACATTGCGGATGAATGCATCGTCGGCCCAGCTGTCCCATAACCCGGTCACCACGTCATAGAATTCGCGTGCGCGGCGATAACGCTCGCCGTGCTCCATGTGCTCTTCAAGCCCGAAATTAAGCGCGGCATCCGGATTCGAGGTCGTGACGATGTTCCAGCCGGCGCGGCCGTTGCTCAGATGGTCGAGCGAGGCGAAGCGCCGCGCGATGTGATACGGCGCGTCGAAGGTGGTCGAGCCGGTGGCTATGAGACCGATGCGCTCGGTCGCCTGCGACAGTGCCGACAGCAACGTGAACG
>JBPYFG010000592.1:0-3017 GCA_051986365.1 Xanthobacteraceae bacterium | reverse complement strand
CCGAAATGCAGTCCGGTCACCCCGCCGAAGACCTGCGGCGGCCGGTCGCGCGGATCGTCGTGCAGGAACGGTCCGCAGCCGGTCAGTTCGTTCTTGAAATTCGACAGCCGCCCGCCGCTTTCTCCGGGGTAAACATAATCTTTGCCGCGAATAGTCAGCGCGATGCGGTAGGCTTTAGGCACCACGATCGATGTCGGCCAGATTTCAATATCGAGAGCGACGACTTCCCCCGGCTTGAGTGGCTGTTTCTTATTGTGGATGTGATACGGCCGGTAAGGCTTCGACAGTTTTTTGTCGAGCTGACGATGCGAGGCGCGCAGCCAGCCTTGGCCGATCGGCGTGTGCGGATCGATCGCACCCTGAAACACGACCTCTTTCAAATCCGGCGAGAACACGCGCAGCACGACAAAAATATCGGCGTCCGTTGTCGATGACGAGACGTACAGCTTGACTGCGGATGGTCCGGTAATCTCCATTTCACGTTCAAGCGGTGCAGTGAGAAAAGTGACGCCGTTTCCCATGGCTTCAAAGGGCAGCACCGATTTTTTGTGCGCTGGCTTATTCGCGGCAAGTCGTCCTGCAGGATCGAGATAAAGCCTCGTCCACTGCGTGCGCTTGAGCGGCCATTCGCTTTCTAAACGCTCCACGAACCGATCGATGTACCGAACCTGGAGCTGCACCGGCGGCTGTTTGTCCCAATCTTTCTTCTTGCCGTGCAGGAAGTAATCGAAAAAACGCAGTTGCAGATCGCGGCCGTAATCCGTGTAAAAATGCGTCCAATGCTCGATGCCGTGCGCTTCCAGCCATTTCTGCTTAGAGGCTGCACGCATGAAGCCTTCGAAATTGCCGCGCGGGTGCAGCCCCTGGCCGCCCCAATTCGCTGACGACAGGAATGGCGTCTTCACTTTCGACCAGTTCGGCGAGCGCGCTTTGTGGTATTTGTCGTCCAACGGGTGCGCAAAAATTTCGGCACCGAAATCGCTGCGATTTTTTTCCAGTTCCCGATCCGATAGAAATTCAGGACCACAGACCAGTTCGCCGTGCACACGGCTGCGCTTACCGCGCTCCCCGGCGCCGTATTGCACGGTTTTGACCTGCATGTCGTACCAGTTTTCCCAGAACATGGAGAGAATCCCGCCGTGGTGCGTCATGTCGCGGTACCAATCGGCGGCGCCCTCCCAGATGCACATAGCCGCAAGATGCGGCGGTTGCAGGCTGGCGACGTGCCATTGATTGATGGCGTAGTAGGAAATGCCGTTGAGCCCAACTTTGCCGCTCGACCATGGCTGTGCCGCGGCCCATTCGATGCAATCGTAAAAATCCTTGGTCTCGCGCGGCGAGAAATGAGCGATGTAGCCGGGCGAACAGCCGCAGCCGCGCGAATCGACCCGTACGCAGGCGTAATCGTGCGGCACCCATTTTTCCGGATCGACCACTTCCCAGCTCTGATAGAGATTGCTGGAGCCGGCGGCGACATCGGGATGCCGTTCCGCCATGCGCTGCCAGGCGCTCGGGTAGCCGTCCTGGAAAGCAAGCCCCTTGGCGTAAGGACCGTAGCTTAAGATAACCGGGTAACGCCCTTCGGCGAGGGGGCGAAAAACATCGGCGCGGAGCACCAGGCCGTCATCCATCGCGATCGGCACGTTCCAGTCGATCCGCATGCCGTCGCGGGTTTCGCTGCGCTGCTCAAGACTACTGCGGTCGCTAGCCACCGCCGCCATGCGCGCTTCACCTTCGAGCGATGACATTCACACCTCCTCTCGCGCTGCCGCTTTGATGTTGCCAGCTCGCCGCTCACGCCGCCTTGGCGCGCCCTTTTGTCCGTTTAACGCCCGCCATTTTTTCCAGTACGGCGCAAACCGCCGCAGTATCCTCCGCCGAGTGACCGCTCTTGAGCGCTTTGGCATAGATTGCTTTGCTGGCGTCAAACATCGGCGTCGGAACCGCAATTTTGCGCGCGTAAGAGCCGATCACGTCCATATCTTTCTGCCAGACCGAGATTTTCATTGTCGGATTGCCGTAACTGTTTTTCACCATCATCGGCGCCCGCAGCTCGAAGATTCGTGAATTGCCAGCGCCGGTCTTGATCAAATTAAAGATAAGCTGCGGCGGCAATCCGGCTTTCATGCCCAGCACCATCGCCTCGGCGCTGGCGACATTATGAATAGCGACCAGAAGATTGGCGACGTATTTCATGCGGCTGCCGTTACCGAATACGCCGACATCGTGGACAGCGCGCGTGAAGCCGGAAAACAAACCGCGCAATCTCTTTATCTCGCGGGGAGCGCCGGACGCATAGACAACAAGATCCTTGGTCACCGCTTGTGCGCCGGTGCCGCTGACGGGACAATCGAGCATGACATGACCGGCTTTGCGCAGCACGGCCTCTGCGTTGGCCTTATCGTCCAAGGCAAAGGTCGACATCTCGACGATCACGCGCTGCGGCAGGTCGGCTTTGGCAATGGCAGCGGCGGTCTCGACGAGAGCCGCTGGCTTGGGGAGGCTGGTGACGACGGTGCGGGCCCGTCGCGCTACGTCTTCGGTATTCTCGGCAATATCCACGCCGATCTTGGCCATGGCTCGCCGCCGCGCTGGGGCGATGTCATAGCCGATGACCTGCCATCCGGCGGCGATCAAATTTTGCGCAAACGCGCCACCCATAATTCCGAGCCCGACGATCCCAATGATGTCTTTCTTTGCCCGAGGCATCGCAGTCCCACTCCGATTTCCGATAGCCCGACGCTATCGCATCCGCTCGCAACGTGCGCAAGCGGCTTATCGGTCGGGCAATGCCGTGCAGCTGCAAGGCGCTTGCGGATGACGCGCCGGAATGCTGGTGTTGCACAGTTGTGGTCTAACAGTGCGCGGGTTAAAGCCGTGTGCGCCATTTCGGTCGGGGGAGCACGTTATGAAACTGGGTGTTGCCGGCATCGGTAAAATGGGCGCGGCGATTGCCGCGCGGTTGATCGAGGTCGGCCATGACGTCGCGGTTTGGAATCGCGCGCCGGAAAAAGCCA
>JBPYFG010000591.1:0-4276 GCA_051986365.1 Xanthobacteraceae bacterium | reverse complement strand
ACAGGCGGCCAAGTCTCAAGAACCATCGATGGAGGAAATACTCGCCTCGATTCGCCGTATTATTGCTGAAGACGATTCGGAGAAGTCGGCGGAGCGTCCAGCGGAAACCGCAAGCGTCGAGCTCAATCCCGATGTCGCCGCTGCATCGCCAGAGGCTGAACGCGCGATGCAAGAGTCCTATTCTCCGCCGCCGGACTCGCCTGCCGCGAGGATTGGCGCGCGTTCGGGAACCGCCAAAGCGGCCCGTTCTTCCACCGTCCTCGATTTGACCGAACCGATGGCGTCGTCTTCGTCCCGATCTGCTGGCCTCTCCATCGATTCAAGTCCCCCGCCAGCGCCGCCTGCGCCGGTTGATCAGGCTGCCAGCAATGAGGCGGTGTCGATGACCTCGGGCGGCGGCACGCACGACGAAGAGCGCGGTGGACTGATCTCCAGCGCAACCAGCGCCGCGGTCGATTCGGCTTTCAACGCGCTGGCGCAGACGGTTCTGGTTCACAATGCGCGCACGCTCGAAGATCTGGTGCGCGAAATGCTGCGGCCAATGCTTAAAGTTTGGCTGGACGACAATCTGCCGGGAATGGTGGAGCGCTTGGTTCGCGCCGAAATCGAACGGGTCTCGCGCGGCCGCGGCGGCTGAGGACCTCGCTCATTCGCTCAATGCAGCGGCGAGGCGCGCCGCGTGTTCGGCAAGCACCCCGGGTTCTTCCTTGAAGCTCAAGGGTGGCTTTAACGGCACGCCGTCTTTGCGCGGAAGCACGTGGACGTGCAGGTGGAAGACGACTTGGCCACCCGCCGGCTCGTTAAACTGTTGGATGGTGATGCCGTCGGCGGCAAAAGCTTTCATCGCTGCGCGCGCGATCTTTTGCGTGGCCTTCATCACATAGGTGAGATCATCCGGCGTAACGTCGATGATGGTGCGGGCCGGATTCTTCGGGATGACCAGCGTATGCCCGGGAGCCCGCGGCATGATGTCGAGAAATGCGAACACTTTATCGTCCTCGAATACCTTGTAGGCCGGCAATTCGCCGCGAAGGATTTTGGCGAAGATGTTGTTTTGGTCATAATTCGCCATTGCGCTCTCCAAGTTGCCAGCAGAGTTTCAGCATCGGCCGGTAAATAGCCGCGCCCGACGGCGCGCGCCATCAATCGGGTTCGAGGACGAAATTCTTGCGGAACGGCGCGAATGTAGCAAGTTCAGTGCCGGCGGCGGCGACATAGGCGCGCTCGCGCGCCAGGTAGTCGGCGATGCCGCGCCGCAACGCGGGATCGGCAATGTAATGCGCCGAATAAGTCGTAGTCGGCAGATAGCCACGGGCGATCTTGTGCTCGCCCTGCGCTCCGGCCTCGACGCGCGGCACTTTATGGGCGATGGCGTAATCGATGGCCTGATAGTAGCAGAGTTCGAAATGCAGGAAGGGATGGTGTTCGATCGCGCCCCAATGGCGGCCGAACAGCGAATGCGAGCCGAGGAAATTGATGGCGCCGGCGATCCAGCGGCCGGCGCGTTTGGCCATGATCAGCACGATGTGCTGACGCATGCTTTGGCCGGCCAGCGAGTAGAACGATCGCGTCAGGTATGGGCGGCCCCATTTTCGCGAACCGGTCTCCATGTAGAACTGGAAAAATGCGTCCCAAATTTCTTCGGTAAGATCGCTGCCGGTGAGCCAATGCACGCTGATGCCGTTGGCCAGAGCGTCATGGCGCTCACGGCGAATGGTCTTGCGCTTGCGTGCGGTGAGCGCGCCGAGGAATTCGTCGAAAGTTGCAAAGCCGCGATTCTCCCAGTGAAACTGCTGGTCGGTGCGCTGCAAATAGCCAAGCTCGCCGAGGAGACGGAATTGCGCTTCGGGCGCAAAGGTCACGTGCACGCCGGACGCGCCGCAAATCTTGCAAATTTCGACGAGACCCGACGCAAGCGCGCGGGCGATATTTTCGGAATTGGCAGTGTTGCGCACCAACAGGCGCCGGCCGGTTGCGGGCGTGAAGGGCACCGCGACCTGCAGTTTGGGGTAATAGCTGCCGCCGGCCCGCGCATAGGCTTCGGCCCAGCCATGGTCGAACACGTATTCGCCGCGCGAGTGGCTCTTGAGGTAGCACGGCGCAGCCGCGACCAGCGTGCCGTCGGCGGTGCGCGCGAGCGCATGCCGAGGCTGCCAGCCGGTGCGGGCACCAACCGAATTGGATTGCTCAAGAGCCGCCAAGAAGGCATGCGAAACAAAAGGGTTGTAAGTCTCTTCCGCCGCAGCCTTGGTATCTGGCGCTGGTCGCCCGGTTCGGGCATCGCGTTTAGCCTTGCCCACGCCGCCGTCCGCCAGGGGGTTCGCACAGGCGTCCCATTCGGCCGCGTCGATTGCTTCGATCGTCTCCGCAACGCTGAGGCGCAGCTCGGTCATGCGCGGTGTCCCCGATTCGTCCGGCCGTTCACGGCTTGAATCCTTCGAAAATAATCTGATCAGCCCAGCGCAGCGCGCACCGGCGCTCGGCGTCGGCGCGAATAGTCCAGGCCAACAGCGGCAAACCTAAAAACCTGCGCGCGAATAAGGGTGCGACCGCCGGCAAATTGGCTGCCGCATAAGCGACAAATTGCGGCTGCGCCGCCAAGGCCGTCAGCAAGTAGCCCATTCCATGACGCATCCACGCCGGCATCAAATCCCAATATGGATGGGGCCGGTACTTGGCCGCAACGATCCCGCAAGCAAGGCTGCGCGCCTTGTGTCGCAGCGCTTTGATCTGCCACGGATCGAACGACATCGGCGCCGCCGGGCCGGCATAGGGCGCGAGAATTTCGGCAACACGGTGGGCGAGCCGCACGTCGCCGTCGAAGCGACTTTTGACTTCAATCAGAATCGTCGTGCGGGCGCCGACGAGGTCGCACAGATCGCCAAGAGTCATCATCCGTTCGCTGCTGTTGCGGAACGGCACCCGTTTGAGTTCGGCTGCACTGAGCCGATCGAGCCTGGCGTCGCCCTCGGTAAGCCGGCCGAGCGCATCGTCGTGATAGACCATGGCTTCGCCGTCGCCACTGAGCTGCACATCGACTTCGATTCCGTAGCCGGCGGTGATCGCAGCGCGCACCGCAGCGGCGGTGTTTTCGAGCAGGCCTTGCGTCGGATCGTGCAGCCCGCGATGCGCAATCGGCCGTGCGGTCAACCAGTCAAGCGGGGGCGTCACGGAACAGCTGCCAGGATCAGGACACCTCGAACGCGCCTTCCACCTCGACCGCAGCGTCGGCCGGCAGCGCCGCCACGCCGACCGTCGAGCGCGCGTGCTTGCCCTTATCGCCCAACACCGCAACCATCAGGTCGGAGGCGCCGTTCATCACTTTCGGCCCATCGCCGAAGCCGGCCGCTGAATTGATAAACCCGCCGAGCCGCACCACGCGAACGACCTTGTCGAGATCGCCGATCGCGACCTTGACCTGAGCGAGCAGGTTGATGGCGCAGGCCCGCGCTGCTTTTTGCCCGTCCTCGATGGAAACCGCGCCGCCAAGCTGCCCCTTGGCGACAAGTTTGCCGTCGCCGTCAAAGCAGAGCTGGCCTGAAACGGTCAAAAGATTGCCCGTGCGCACGAAAGGAACATAATTTGCGATCGGTGCCGGCGGCTTGGGCAGGCTGATACCTAGTTCCCGCAACTTGTTTTCGGCAGATCCGGCCATGGTTAACTCCGCAATGTTGATTGGCGCAGCGTTTTCTGTCCGAAGACTGCGCCGTGCGCAAGCGGTGCGATGATTGCTGTTGCCGGACTCCGGTGGGCTCCTTATGTTCGCGGGCACGTTTGCGGGCAGTCGCAATAATGCCTGCAAAGCGACGTAAGGAGCGGGAGACGGGGGAGGGGGCGAACTCGGCAACGAGCAATGTGAGCTGAATGATGATTTTGGATCACGTGTTCGCAATGCGCGCGGCTTTATTGTCTCTCGGCCTCCTGGTTCTCGCCTCATTTTCAATCGCACAGGGCGAGGAGGAGAATACGGCCGCGCCGGCCGCGCCGGTTGCGTTGGTTCCGCATCGCGCGATCTACGATCTGTCGCTGGGGACGACACGCGCCAATTCACAACTCGCCGGCGTGCGCGGGCGCATTCTTTATGATTTTGGCGGCAGCGTCTGCCAGGGCTATTCGCTCGATTTTCGGCAGGTCTCGGAGCTCGACAGCGGGGAAGGCAAAGTTTCCACCAGCGACCTGCGCTCGACGACGTGGGAAGGGGCCGACGCCAAGAGCTTTAAATTCACCTCGCAAAATTTTGTCGACGAGAACCTGATCGACTCGGTGGACGGCCGCG
>JBPYFG010000590.1:0-2095 GCA_051986365.1 Xanthobacteraceae bacterium | reverse complement strand
TCGCCGGCGACAAGCTCAATTTCAATTTCCAGGACGATCAGACGCAGCCGCAGCTTGCGGTACAGCTCACCACTCAAGTCGTCGGCTCGCAGCCGGCGGTGGTCTTGGGCTCAAGCCTCGTCGCCATGTGTCTTGCGATGGCCCCACTGATGGAAAATGGGCCGCTGCAATATTGCTTCTCTCCGGGGATCCATCCGAAGGCGGGGAGTTACGTGTTCTCAGCGAGCTCCTCTTCGACCGATCAAATCGCGGCGGTGGTGCGCTACTACCGTATGAAGGGATGGACCAAAATCGCCACCCTCATGACGACGGACGCGAGCGGCCAGGATGGCGATCGCTCGGTCGACGAAGTGCTGCAATATCCCGAGAACAAGGGGAAAATAGACATCCTGATCAGGGAGCATTTCAACCCGTCCGACGTCTCGGTCGCCGCGCAGATGGCGCGCATCAAGGGTTCGGGTGCGCAGGCGATCATTGCCTGGACAACCGGCGCGCCGGCGGCGACGGTTTTTCGCGGGATGGCGCAGGGAGGAGTCGATCTGCCGGTGGCACCGACCAGCGGCAATCAGACCTTCGCCGCGATGAAGCAATGGCAGGCATTTCTGCCGAAGCAGCTGATCCTCGCGTCGGCGCTTTATCCGCCGCATCCACCGAGCGTGAAGCTCAATCCGGCTATCGATAGCGCGCAACAGTCGATGTATGCCGCATTGGCCAAGCGCGGACTGAAAGCCGACAACATGGTCGCAACGACCTGGGATGCCGGCCTCATCGTAGCGTCCGGGCTGCGCAAGCTCGGCACTGGCGCCACAGCGGCGCAGTTGCGGCAATATATCAATGGTCTAACGGACTTCGCCGGCGTCGACGGCACTTATAACTTCAACAAATATCCGCAGCGCGGGCTCGGTCCGGAAGCCTCCACCGTGACAACTTACGATGCGAAGACCGACTCGTGGGTATGGCTTTCGCAACCGGGCGGAGAGCCACTCAGTAAGTAGGGTGATCACTCTTGAAACGAGGTCTGCGTCGGCCGATTGCGGGCTAGCCCGCTGGCGATGAGTCAGTTCGCGCAAATCCTGGTCGGCGGCGTGCTGCAGGGCAGCGTTTTTGCGATCGTCGCACTTGGCATCAGCCTCGTCTATCGCGTCACGGGCATTATCAATTTGGTGCAGGGCGGCTTCTGCATCATTGGTGCGCTCGCACTCTACTCGTTCGCAAACGATTTTGGCTGGCCACTGCCTATAGCGTTTCTCGCAGCGATTGCGGCCACCACCGCTTTGGGCCTGATCCTTGGCGCCGCGACCTTCGTACCATCGCTATCGCGTCTGCCCACCGGCAGCATGTTAATGCTCACGGTCGGGCTGTTGACCTTCATCAATGGCTTGGCGCTCGTGGCGTGGGGCAGCCAGCCGTACGCCGTCAACGCGTTCTCGGGCGAGGAGCCAATTGATGTGTTCGGCATCCTGGTACCGTCCCAGGGACTGTGGATCGCCGCTTTTGCCTGCATCATCATCCTCAGCATCTGGTTCTTGATGGCGCATACCGCCGTAGGCAAGGCGCTTACTGCCTGCGCGGAGAACCCGCTTGCCGCGCGATTCATGGGCGTCGATGTGGCGCGCCTCACGCTCTTCAGTTTCGGGCTCGCGGCGTTGATTGGCGCGATCGGCGGTGCGGTCGTGGCGCCGATCATGTCGCTGCAATTCGATGCCGGCAGCTTTTTCACGAATGCCGGGTTCATCGCCGTGGCGTTGGGCGGCATGAGTTCGCTGCCCGGCGCGGTCGCTGGAGGGCTATTCCTCGGCGTGGCCGAGCAATTGGCGGCCGGCTACGTCTCCTCGCTATTCGCAGACGGGTTGGCGTTAGCGCTGTTATTGGCGACCCTGCTGTTCCGGCCGCAGGGCTTGTTCGTCACAGGCGGCCGGCGCCGCCTTGACGTGCGCGAGGAACTGCGCGTTACGCGCTCGGTCGTACGCCCGCGCCCGAGCAGTGTAATGCTGGCCGCGCCGGCGCTCCTGCTGCTGCTTATCGCGCTGCCGTATCTGGTCAGCGGCGGCTTCATGAGCTCGCTGGTCATCACGCTGATCCTATTCATCGCCGT
>JBPYFG010000589.1:0-4848 GCA_051986365.1 Xanthobacteraceae bacterium | reverse complement strand
CGACCGCATGCACACGCGCGAAATCGCCGCCTATGGCGGTCTCGTCAATCGCATGCCGCTATATGCCTTTGTCTTCATGGTGTTCACCCTGGCCAATATCGGCCTGCCCGGGACTTCCGGCTTTGTCGGCGAGTTCTTGAGCCTGATCGGCACTTTCCGGGTCAACAACTGGGTCGCGACACTGGCGACGCTTGGAACTATTCTCTCAGCCGCCTACGCGCTCTGGCTTTATCGCAAGATCATCTTCGGCACGCTGGAAAAACCGGCGCTCTTTAACATCAGGGACATTGGCTGGCGCGAAATCGCGATCATGTCGCCGCTGATTGTCCTTACCATCGTTTTTGGCGTGTATCCGAAGCTGGTACTCGATATTTCCTCGGCTTCGGTCGCGCAATTGATCGACAATTATCAGCACGCCCTCGGCGCCGTGCACGCCGCCGGGCTTAACGCGGTGACGCGATGAACGCGGCACAGCTTCCCAATCTGATTCCGCTATTGCCGGAATTTGTGCTCGGCATTGGCGCCATGGCGCTTCTGCTTGTCGGCGTATACCGGCCCGCCGATACCGGCCGCTATATCGACGGCGCCGCGGTCGTACTGCTCGCGCTCGCCGGCGTGATCCTTGCGATTCTGCCGCCCGGCAAGCTCGTCACTTTCGGCGGCAGCTTCATTGTCGACGAATTTGCGCGTTTCCTCAAAATTCTGGCTCTGTTCGGCTCGGCCGCTGCGATCGTGATGTCGATCGATTACGCCAGGCGCGAGGGGCAGGAGCGTTTTGAGTATTCCGTGCTGATCCTGCTTTCGACGCTCGGCATGCTGATGCTGATTTCGGCGGCCGACCTCATCGCGCTCTATGTTGGCCTCGAATTGATGAGCCTGCCGCTCTATGTCGTGGCGGCAAGTCATCGCAGCTCGCTGCGTGCAACCGAGGCCGGCCTGAAATATTTCGTTCTCGGCGCGCTGTCCTCAGGCATGCTGCTTTACGGCGCTTCGCTGGTCTATGGCTTTACCGGAACCGTCAGCTTCGCCGGGATTGCCAATGCGGCGGGGCAGGGCGGAATCGGATTGATTTTCGGCATAGTGTTTCTGTTCGCCGGCTTCTGTTTCAAAGTCTCGGCGGTGCCGTTCCATATGTGGACGCCGGACGTCTATGAAGGCGCGCCGACGCCGGTCACGGCGTTCTTCGCCGCGGCGCCCAAAGTCGCCGGCATGGCCATGTTCGTGCGCACCACCGTGATGGGCTTTCCTGGGATCACATCGGAGTGGCAGCAGATCGTGGTCTTCGTCTCCCTTGCCTCGATGGCGCTCGGCTCATTCGCCGCGATCGGGCAGCGCAATTTCAAGCGGCTGATGGCCTATTCGTCGATCGGCCATATGGGATTCGCGCTGATCGGCCTCGCCGCGGGGACCAGCGAGGGCGTCCAGGGTGTGCTCGTTTATATCGCTATTTACGTCACCATGACGCTCGGCGTCTTTGCCGTGATCCTGTCGATGCGGCGGGCCACCGGCATGGTGGAATCCATCGATCAGCTTGCCGGGCTGGCGCGCACGCAACCGACCATGGCGTTCTTTTTGGCGATGCTGTTGTTCTCGATGGCCGGCGTGCCGCCGCTCGCCGGCTTTTTCGCCAAGTTCTATGTCTTTCTAGCCGCCATCAAAGCGGGCTTATATCTGCTCGCGGTGCTGGGCGTGGTCACCAGTGTCGTGGGCGCCTATTATTATCTCGCCATCGTCAAGCTGATGTATTTCGACGAACCGGTCGGGAAGTTCGAGCAAATGCCCTATGAGCTGCGCGTCGTGTTGGCGATTTGCGGCTTGTTCAACATCTTCTTCTTTCTGTATCCGGCGCCGCTGGTCGGCATAGCCAGCGCCGCCGCGCAATCCTTGTTTTGATGCAGCTTGATCCCATTGCGGTTGATGCCGGGGTGCGGCTCGAGAGCCTTGGGACAACAGGATCGACCAATGCCGAGGCGCGCCTAAGAGCGCAGCACGGCGACAGCGGGCCGCTCTGGATCACTGCGACGGCGCAAACGCAAGGGCGCGGGCGCCACGGCCGCAGCTGGATTTCGCCGCCAGGCAATCTGTACGCGAGTCTGTTGCTGCGCGATCCATCGTCCTTTGAATATGCGCCGCAACTTACTTTCGTCGCTGCGCTCGCTCTACGCGACGCCGTTGCGCTGGAAGCCAAGGGCCTTGCGCCGCAGCTGAAATTCAAATGGCCGAACGACTTGTTGCTCGACGGGCGCAAATGCGCGGGCATTCTCATCGAGGGCGAGGCGACCCCTGACGGCGAAGCGGAAAAACACTTCACCGTTATCATCGGTATCGGCGTTAATTGCGGCAGTCATCCGTCCACCGGCGACAGCAACACTGGTTTCCCGGCGACCGACTTGCGGGCGCATGGCGTCGCAATAGCGCCAGAGCAATTGTTTGCCCGGCTGTCCGCCACAATGTACCGCCGTATCGCACAGTGGGATCGTGGCCGCGGCTTCCCTATGACTCTCGATGACTGGCTCAGCCACACACGCGGCATCGGTGAACAGATAACTGTGCGCAACGGCGAGGCGGAAATGCAGGGACGTTTTGTTGGCCTCGATCGGTCCGGCCGCCTGATGCTTGAAGTTAAGGGCGGCGGTATCAAGACAATATCGGCGGGCGATGTGTTCCTCTTTACCGTAGGTGGCCAACGGGACAATAAGGACCCGCTCGGCCGGCCGGGCTGAAGCAGCATGGCGCAAAACGAGCTGGTATTCGCAGCCCTAGGCGGCATCGGCGAGATCGGGATGAACCTCTCGATCTACGGCTTCGGCGACGATCGGCGGCGGCAGTGGATCATCGTCGATTGCGGCGTTTCCTTTGCTTCCGAGGAGCAGCTGCCGGGCGTCGATCTGATCCTGCCCGACATCCGTTACCTGATCGAAGAGCGCAACAACATCCTCGCCTTGGTCCTCACCCACGGTCACGAGGATCATATGGGCGCGCTAATCGATTTGTGGCCGCGGCTGAAAGTGCCGATCCACGCCACGCCGTTTACCGCGGCTTTGTTCGAGGCGCGGCGGGCGTCCGAGCCCGGTGCGCCGGAAATTCCGGTGCAGGTCGTGCCGCTCGGCGGACAGTTGTCGATCGGGTCCTTTGCCATCGATTTCATCAATGTCGCCCACTCGATTCCGGAATCAAATGCGCTTGCGATCCGCACTCCGGCCGGAACGGTGCTGCACACCGGCGACTGGAAGATCGATCCCACGCCGTTGATCGGCGGCCCCACCGACGCCGCCAAACTGGCGGCGCTCGGCGACGAAGGTGTGCTGGCGCTCGTCGGCGACTCCACCAATGCAGTCCGCGACGGTCGCTCGCCGTCGGAATCCGACGTTGCCAAAACGCTCGCCGACCTCATCCGCGCCGCGCCGCGCCGGGTCGCGGTGACGACATTTGCTTCCCATGTCGGCCGCTTGCGCGCCGTGGCCGATGCCGCGCGCGCCGCGGGCCGCGAAGTGGTTGTGGTCGGCCGCGCCATGGAGCGGGTCGTCCAAGTCGCGCGCGAGACCGGTTACCTCGACGGCGTTCCGGAATTTCGCGGGGTTGAAAGTTACGGCTACTTGCCGCCGGAGAAGGTCGTGGCGCTTTGCACCGGCAGCCAGGGCGAGCCGCGCGCGGCGCTGGCGCGCATTGCCGAAGATGAGCACCCTGACGTTGCGCTGTCGCGCGGCGATCGGGTGATTTTCTCGGCGCGTCCGATCCCCGGCAACGAAAAAGCGATCGCGCGCGTGATCAATGGTCTGGTAACGCAAGGCGTCGAGGTCTTTACCGACCGCACCCACCTCGTTCATGTCTCGGGTCACCCCAGGCGCGACGAATTGCGGGAAATGATCGGCTGGGTGCGGCCGAAAATCCTGATCCCCGCCCATGGCGAGGCGCTGCATCTGAACGAACATGCCGAGCTCGCCCGCCGCGCCGGCGTGCCGCAAGTCTTGGTTTGCCGCAACGGCGATCTGGTCCGCTTGGCGCCGGGGCCGGCGGAAATCGTCGACCAGCTTCCCTCCGGCCGCCTGTACAGGGACGGTGCGCTCGTGATCGATGCCCAGGCGCACACCATCGCCGCGCGCCGCCGGCTCAGTTTCTCCGGAATTATCTCGGTTGCGGTAGCGATCAACGACAAGGGCGCGCTCGTGACTTACCCCGAGATTGAGCTCATCGGGCTGCCCGAAAACGATTCCGCTGGCACCCCGTTAGAGGAGCTCGCGCGCCGCGCCATCGAGGAGACATTCGAGACGTTGCCAAAGCCACGCCGCCGCGATCCGGACGAAGTGGCCGAGAGCTTGCGCCGTGCTGTGCGGGCGGCAATAGCCGAGCGTTGGGGCAAAAAGCCGATTTGCCAGGTGCACGTGCTCGTCGTGTAGGATGGCCCGCGGCTTTAACGTGCGAAGGGAATAAGATTTGATCGGCCGGCTCAATCACGTTGCCATTGCGGTGCGCGAACTTGGCAAGGCCGCCGCGATCTATCGCGACGTATTGGGAGCAGAGGTCTCACCCGCGGTGCCGCAGCCTGACCATGGTGTGACCACTGTGTTCGTCACGCTGCCCAACACCAAGATCGAATTGCTTGAGCCGCTTGGGGAGACCTCGCCGATTGCCAAGTTTCTCGACCGCAATCCGGACGGTGGCATCCATCACATCTGCTACGAAGTTGACGATATTCGCGCGGCGCGCGATGTGCTCAAAGCGGCCGGCGCGCGGATCCTGGGCGATGGCGAACCCAAAGTCGGGGCGCATGGCAAGCCGGTGTTATTTCTGCATCCCAAGGACTTTGCCGGCACCTTGGTCGAACTCGAACAGGCCTAGGGTCAAAAT
>JBPYFG010000588.1:0-10006 GCA_051986365.1 Xanthobacteraceae bacterium | reverse complement strand
CACCGGCCGCGCGGTCGGCGGCGGCGCGACGAAGCTGCCGAAGCCATCCAGGATATGGCTGGGCGCGGCGACGGTGCGCGCATCCTTGCTGGCTGCCCGTGCGCCCTCGGTGGCGGTCGTCGCGCCGGACAATGCGACAATTCGCTTGAGCATATCGACAAAGATGCCAGACAGCGGCAGGTCAGACCAGCGCGTATCGCCGGTGACATGAAACAGCACGATTAGGCCCTTGCCGCGATGCGCCGCGGTGACGAGCGGCGTACCGTCAGCGAGCGTCGCCCAAGTGTTGTCGCCGAGCGTCGCGTCCGGTTCGGCGAGAACTTGACGGGTGACGGTGACGTCATCGGGCACCGGCAGGCCGCCAAACGGACTGTCGCGCGAAAACCCCGCTAGCGGTTGCGGTTTGTCCCAGCTCAGGCTGCCGCCGAGACTGCGGCCGCCGCGACGCAGCCGAACCGGCACAAGGTCGTCCTCGGATGCGGCAAGTCGCGGACCAGCGAACCGCACCAAAACGCCGCCGTCTTCAACCCAGCGAGCAAGACGATCATGCGCGTCACCGACATTGCCAACGTCGGTGAGGACCAGCATCGGCAGATTTTGGTCGAGAAAATGCGACACCGCGTCGGCCGGCGATTCGCCTTGCGCCAGGCGCATATCGGCGAACGGCTCGAGCGCGCGCTGCAGGTAGTAGCTCGACGACAGCAGCGGCTCGGCGACATCGGCATTCGCGCCGGAGACAACGCCGACGGTGCGGCGGCGCGACCGTTTGTCCAAGAGCTGGACCGCGCCTGCCGATCGCTCGCCGGCAATTTCTAGTCGCGCGATTTCATTGCGCAATTCGACCGGCAGTTCGAAACGCGCTTCGGTTTCCCGATCGGCCGCCTTGAAAGTAAATTGCGCTTCGCCGAGCGACAGTCCCTTCAGATCGAGCGCCCGTACCGTTCCGGTGTCATCTGCGCCGGGCGTGGCGCGCAGAACCTTCACAACCAAGGCGCCGGCGGCATTCTCGGCTCCGTTAAGCGCGCGCGGCTGCGGGATTCCACCGGTGACGATCGTGAGCGGATGCTGGCCGACCGTCTGTTCCAGGTTGGTGATAAAGGCTGCGCCGTTGCCGAGATCGATTCCATCGGAAAGCCAGACCAGTTCGATTTCGGGATTGGTTGAGAGGAAGCGTGACAGGGCTGGCAGCGTCTCGGCGCGGTCGACGCGATAGGGGACCGGCTTGATTTGCTGCAGCCGGACCCGCGCCGAGTCGGCGGTCTCGAGCGAAATGTCACGCGCGCCCTGGGACAGTGGTAGCAATGCGACGGCGCGCCGGTCGTCCGCAGCGCGCATGATGATGTCATCGGCAGTGCGCAGCCGCGCCTCCCAGGTGCTCGCCGCCGTCCAACCGTCGTCGAACAGGATTGCAAGCGGCGCCTGCGTCTTGGTCGCCGCTAGCGGCGGGCGCCAAAGCGGACCGGCGGCGGCGATGATGATCGTCGCGGCGAGCGCAAGCCGCAACAGCGTGAGCCACCATGGCGTGCGGGCCGGTGTTTCCTCCCTCGGCACGATTGCGAAGAGAAGCCTGGTCGGGGGAAAGTCGATGCGCCGCGGGCGCGGCGGGATTAGGCGCAACAACCACCACAGCGCTGGTAAGGTGATCAGCCCGGTAAGCACCAGCGGTTCGGTAAAGCCGAGCGAAAGCGCGCTGATCATGCTGATACCGCCGATCGTGTGGGCGCCTGCGGCTGCATCCGGTCATAAACTGTGCCAACGCCGATGCGGGCGTGTAAAGCCAGCAGAAGCTCAGCCGCCGAACGGTCGGTCCGGTGGATGCTGAAGCTCCAGCCGAGCCGGTCGGCCTCGCTGCGGATCGCGGCACGATGCTGGGCAATTTGCGTGATGTAATCGGCGCGCCAGTTCTCGGCCCGTCCCGCGGTGATGCGCCTGCCATCTTCGGGCTCGATGAATTCAATCCGCCCCCAATAGGGAAATGTCTCCTCCGCCGGATCGACGATCTGCACAATATGGCCCTGGGTACCGCTGCTGGAGAGCTGCGCGATGATCCGCCGCACGTCGGCAATATCGCTCCAGAGGTCCGAGAGCAAAACCACCTCGGCGAATGGGGAGGGCGCGAAACTCGGCGGTAGGCTTGTACGCTCGTCGCGATCCACCACGATCGCTTGGGCGATCCGCTCGATGACATTGCGGCTGCCGGTCGGGCGCATCAAGCCCGGAATTCCAACGCGCTCGCCGCCTTCAACCAGGACCTCGGCAAGGGCGAGCGCGATCACGAGCGTCCGATACAGTTTGCTGTCGCGCGCGAGCGGCGAAGCAAAATACATCGACGGCGAGCGATCGGGCCAGATCCAGACCGTATGCGCCGCTTCCCATTCCTGCTCACGCACATAAAGATGGTCGTCGCGCGCCGACCGCCGCCAATCGACTCGCGAGGCGGGCTCGCCGGAAACAAATCGGCGGTACTGCCAGAAATTCTCGCCGGGTCCAGCGCGGCGGCGTCCATGCAGACCGTGGATCACGGTCGCCGCGACCCGACGCGCCTCCAGAATAAGCCGCGGCATGCTGGCTGCGAGCGTGCGGCCTTCGCCGGACGCTCGGGCGACCTCCGCACCGTCCTGGTATATGCGCTGTGGCGAGCGCGAATGTGGAGACTGAGTCTCCGTTGCCATCGGCCTATCCGATCCGCGCCTTTAATCGTCCGACCACGGCTTCGATCGTCTCGCCTTCGGCGCGCGCCGTGAAGGTGAGCGCCATCCTGTGCTTGAGAATGGGCTCGGCGAGTTCGACGACATCGTCAATGGAGGGCGCCAGTCGGGCATCGAGCAGAGCGCGGGCCCGCACCGCAAGCATCAGCGCCTGGCTCGCGCGTGGGCTTGGCCCCCAGGCAATGAGTTTGGCGTCGCCGCTACCGTCGGCGCCGGGACGTGCGGATCGTACCAGCGCCAGGATCGCCTCGACGACGGAATCGCCCACCGGAAGCCTGCGCACCAAGCGCTGCGCCGCCATTAAATCCTCGGCTGTCATCGCCGGCTTTGGCCGGGTTTCTTCGGAGCCGGTGGTTTCGAACAGGATCCTGCGCTCGGCTTCGCGGTCGGGATAGCTGACATCAATTTCCATCAGGAAGCGGTCGAGCTGCGCTTCCGGAAGCGGGTAGGTGCCTTCCTGCTCGAGAGGGTTCTGCGTGGCGAGGACATGGAATGGCCTGGGCAGATCGTGCCTGGTACCCGCGACCGTCACGTGTTGTTCCTGCATTGCCTGCAGCAGCGCCGATTGCGTGCGCGGGCTGGCGCGGTTGATTTCGTCGGCCATGAGAAGCTGAGCAAAGACCGGGCCGGAAATGAAACGAAAGCTGCGCTTGCCGGTCTGGCTCTCTTCCAAGACTTCGGTGCCGAGAATGTCCGATGGCATGAGGTCGGGCGTGAACTGAATTCGCCGCGCATCAAGACCGAGCACGGTGCCCATCGTGTCGACAAGTTTCGTCTTTGCCAGACCGGGCACGCCAAGCAGAAGGGCATGGCCGCCGGACAGTATGGTAACCAGCGCCTGCTCCACGACCTTATCCTGACCGAATATGACGGTGCCGATCGCTGCTTTAGCAGCGCGCACATGTGCCGCAGTGGACTCCGCCGCACGCACGATCATGTCTTCGATCTTTTCGAGCCCTTCTCCGCCAGCAGCGGGCATGGCCAACTCCTTGCTTTTAAGCGCTGCACCGATCAGATTCGCATTACATGAACGAGTGACAACGCATTTGTACCCCGTTTCCGCTTATGAGATGCAACATATGCGCCATCTGCCCGATGCAGATTTTGCGCTGATTCGTAGGCCACCGGAACATAACCGAGGTTTAGTTGCTGCCCGGATGGTGATCGGCGAATTCGAAGCCAAATGAGCGCGCCGACGCTGATGTCTTAAGCTTCAAAGTCAAGGCAAACCATGGCGAAGGAAGGGCAATTCGGCCTGGACTCGATCACAGGCGCGCTAGCTCAGGCGGGCCGGCGCCTCCCTCCGGTCGAACTATGGGACCCACCATTCTGCGGTAACCTTGATATGCGCATCGCGGCGGATGGCACCTGGTACTACCTCAAGACGCCGATCGGCCGGCCTGCGCTGGTCAAGTTGTTCGCTTCCGTACTCAAGCGCGAAGGCGACGACTACTTCCTGGTCACGCCGGTAGAGAAATGCGGCCTTCAAGTTGAGGATGCGCCCTTTGTCGCCGTCGAGCTGAAAGCGGTGGACGGGGACGCCGGACAGGTGCTCAACTTTCGCACCAATGTCGATGAGTGGATTGCCTGCGGATCGGCGCATGAATTGCGCTTCGATCCCGAGCCCGGTACCGGAGGCTTGAAACCCTATCTGCATGTGCGGCGCGGCCTGTGGGCCAAGGTGACGCGCTCGCTGTTCTTCGATCTGGTCGCGCTTGGCGAAGAACGCGAGATCGCGGGCAGCGCGATGTTCGGCATCACCTCGACGGGCGTGTTTTTTCCGATGGCGCCGGCCGCTCAGCTAAAGGATTTGGCGTGAACGAGCGAGTCGCCAGCGCAGAGGCCGACGCAGTCGGAGATTTCTTCGATCGCGCACGCGCGCGGCTCACCCTCGAAGTGCCGCCGGGTTTGACCGATCCGGCCGCCCAGGGCGCGCGCGGCGATCTCGATCTCAATCCAGAAATCTGGCTGCGCGCGGGCGTCAAGGCGACTAGACCCGCCGCAGTGCTCGTTCCGATCATCGATCGGCGCGAACCGACCGTGCTTCTGACGTTGCGCACCGTGGAGCTTGCAAGCCACGCCGGCCAGGTCGCATTTCCCGGCGGCAAGATCGATCCGGCCGACGAAAGCCCGGTGGCCGCGGCACTGCGTGAAGCGCGCGAAGAGATCGGCCTCGCAACCGCATTGATCGAGCCGATCGGCTACCTCGATCTCTATCTGACCTTCTCCGGTTTTCGCATTCTGCCGACGGTGGCTCGGGTCAAGCCCGATTTTACTCTCTTACTCAATCCGCAGGAGGTGACCGAGGCATTCGAAGTGCCGCTGAAATTTCTAATGACGCCGGCCAATCACCAGCGCAGGACGCGCGATTGGAACGGTTTTGCACGCGATTATTACGCAATCCCTTATCAGAACCGCTACATTTGGGGCATCACCGCGGGTATTCTGCGGAATCTATACGAACGGGTTTATGGCGCATGATCCGGCCCATATTGATTGAGATCGGATTATTTATCGCGCCGTTCGTCATTTATGCCGCCTTCCTCGTGGTGACGCAGAATGGTGCGCTGCAGGCATCGGCTTGGGGCACGCGCCGCATCGCCGCGCTTGGGATCGCAGGATTGGTTCTGATGCTCGGCAGCTTTGTCGTTTTAGCGCAGTTTTCCGGAGTTCCGCCAGGCTCGACTTACGTTCCCGCGCACATTGAAAACGGCAAGTTCGTACCGGGGACGACGCGGTGAGCGAGCGCGCATCTCCGGGCGACGCCGTCTCGCTCGTGCACGGCGAAGCGGCGCCGCTGCTCAAAGTTCTCAACCGCAATGGCGAAGAGGCGCGCATTGTCGGCGGCGCCGTGCGCAATGTATTGCTGCACCTGCCGGTTCACGAAATCGATATTGCGACCACGGCGCTCCCAGATGAGGTGGTGCGGCGCGTCGAAGCGGCGGGCTGGAAGGCCGTTCCTACCGGCATCGAGCATGGCACCGTCACGGTCCTGGTCGCCGGCAAACCGTTCGAAGTGACAACGCTGCGGCGCGACGTCGAAACCTATGGCCGCAAGGCCAAGGTAGTGTTCGGCCGCGACTGGGTCGCCGACGCCACGCGGCGCGATTTCACGATCAACGCGCTGTCGCTGTCGGGGGACGGTCGGCTGCACGACTATGTCGATGGTCTCGCCGATCTCGCCGCGCGCCGGGTCCGCTTCATTGGCGATCCGGCGCAACGGATCGCCGAAGATTATCTGCGTATCCTGCGCTTTTTCCGTTTTCACGCTTGGTACGGTGAGGGCGCGCCGGATCCCGATGGCTTGCAGGCCTGCATCCGTGGGCGGGCCGGAATCGACTCCCTGTCCAGCGAGCGGATAAGAACCGAATTGTTGAAACTGCTGCTCGCTCCGCGCGCGACGCCAACGCTGGCGCTGATGATCGAGACGGGCTTGCTCGGCAATGTGCTGGGCGGAGTTGCGCAGCTGGCGAGCTTCGAAAACATGATTAAGGTCGAGGCGGTGGTCGGAGTTCAATCCGATCCGGTGCGGCGGCTTGGCGCGCTTGGCGTGTGTGTCGCCGAGGATGGCGAGCGCCTTGCGCAACGGCTGCGCCTATCTAATGCCGATGCCGACAGGTTGACCGCCCTGGAGGGGTGGTGGCGAGTATCGCCCGCACGCGGCGGCGCGTCTGCGCGCGCGCTATTATACCGGATGGGTTCGCAGCATTTCGTGGACCAGGTGCTGATAGCGTGGTCGCGTTCGGCCGCGAGCGCTGACGATCGCGCCTGGCGTGCGCTCGCTGAACTGCCCCGGACCTGGAGCGCGCCGGACTTCCCCCTCAAGGCGGCTGATTTCATGGCTCGCGGTTTTGCCGCAGGGCCGGCTTTGGGAGCGGCGATGCGGGCGGCCGAACAGGCCTGGATTTCAGCCGACTTCCCGGCCGATGCGGCTACCATCGCGGCCATCGCCGATCATGCGGCGCGGGAAGCAGTTAGGACGCGCTGAGCGAAGGCTTCAAGACGCTCGCGCGCGCAATGCCCGCAAGCGTCTTCGGCTTACCGCGGCGAGCTCCTGTATACGCGGCCGCAGCGGCTCGGCCATCCGGATCGGTCGCATGCGCTCGACCTGCATTGCGTTTCCGCGCCAGATGAAATCATTGCCGCGTAGCGCCGCGACAAACAGCGCCGGCAGCATCAGATCGCGGATCAACCCATAGACCGGATGGAGCGGTGAGACATGCCAGCCGCTCGCCGCCGCGAGCGCCATTTCGCTGCCATACCAGAGCAGCACGAAAGCCGAAATGAAAAGTAATTCTGGCCAACCGAAGACGTAGGCCAAGATTGCCGCGCAAATCATCGGCAGCACGCCGCCGGAGAGAATTTCAGGCAAGAAATACATCAAAAAGCTGGCGCGCCGCAGCCGTGCCCAACGCAATTGACGATTCCAGACCTCACTGGCACTGCGCCGGCCGAGCGGCTGCGCCAGCGGCCGATCCACCAGCCGCACCTTGAGTCCCGCGCCACGAATAATTTTGGTCGCCGCGGCGTCTTCGGCGACTTCCTTGCCGAGCGCCTCGATCCCGCCGGCGCGCTCAAGATCGGCGCGCCGCCACAACATCGTCTTACCTTGGGCGAAACCCCTGGCGAAACTGTCGACAATATATTGCCAGCGCGCCTGATAAGTGTTGAGAAAGGCGCATTCGATCTCCGCCCAAAATCCGCGTGGTTGCGAACCGATGGGCGGCGAAGCGACCAGCCCGGTATCGACGCGCCAGCTGGCGAACAGCCTCTGAACGTAGTCGCGCGGCATCAGCACGTTGCTGTCGGCGATAACGATCCAATCGTGTGACGCGGCGCGCCAGCCCTTGACCACATTATTCAGTTTTGGATTTGTACTCACCCGGTCGTCACCGATCAGCAAGCGGGCATCGACGGCGGGGTAGGCGGCAATCAGGTCCTTGACCAGCGGGACAACGGGGTCGCCGGCGGCACCGACGCAAAACAATATTTCACAACGCGGATAATCGAGCTCGAAGGTGGAGCGCAGTGTCTCTGCAGCGTAGTTGTCGATTCCGCACAACGGGCGCACCAGGCTGACCGGCGGATGCTCGCCGCGATGAGGCGGCGCCTTCCGCCGCAACCTGGCGATCGCGATCGCAATACTCGCGGTCTGAACGGCACAAAAGAGAGCGCAGAAGATCGCGGCAGCGAGAATCGGAATCGGCATCGCTGCGAGTGGTAGTGAGCAGTCATGACAGGCTTGTGACTCCAGCGCGGTTAATGCGTCAGGCGAGCGAAAATCGCGCGTTAACGAATGCGCGGTTGTGCGTTAACGATTGCTGTCATCCTGCTGCAATGGAGCAACTCTATAACCTGATTCGATTTGAACGACGCGCGAGAATACGGTCGGTGACATCCGAGCACGGCACCAAAAAATTCCGTACTCTGTTTATCTCGGATGTGCATCTCGGCGCGCGCGGCTGCCAGGCCGAACAACTTCTCTATTTTTTGCGCTATCACGACGCCGAGACCATTTATTTGGTCGGCGATATCGTTGACGGTTGGCAATTGCGCTCCGGCTGGTTCTGGCCGCAACCCCACAACGACGTGGTGCAGAAACTCTTGCGCAAGGCGCGCAAGGGCTCGCGGATCATTTATTTGCCCGGCAATCACGATGAGTTTCTGCGCGACTATTACGGGACCCATTTCGGCGGCATCGAAGTGGTGGAGACGGCAATCCACGAGGCCGCTGATGCGCGGCGCTATCTCGTGGTACACGGCGACGTGTTCGATATGGTGGTCAAGCACGCGCGCTGGCTGGCGTTGCTCGGCGATACCGCCTACGATCTTGCCATCCTGGTCAACCGATATTTCAATGCGGTCCGGCGCCGGTTGGGTTTTCGCTACTGGTCGCTGTCGCAATGGGCCAAACACAAGGTCAAGAACGCGGTGAACTATATAGGCGCGTTCGAGCAGACCTTGGCGGAAGAGGCGCGGCGGCATCGCGTCGACGGTGTGATCTGCGGCCATATTCACCACGCCGTCATTCACGAGAATTTCGGCATTCGCTACATGAATTGCGGTGACTGGGTCGAAAGCTGCACCGCGCTTGCCGAGCACCCCGACGGACGCTTCGAAATCATCACTTGGTCAGACCACCCCGAGCTGCTCCCGCCGCCGGTGGACGAGGACGAGCCGCTCTCGCCATTCGAGCAGCGGACCGGCATCGCCGCCTGAACAGACCACGTCCCGACCATCCGGTTGAACAATCAAATTCCGTAGCGCTCGCCGGGGCGCATTGCGGGCGCGTATAATTCATTCCATGAATCTGACGGTACGGATCGAGCGCTGGCCGTTGCAGCGCGCCTTCACGATCAGCCGCGGCAGCAAAACTGAAGCCGTCGTGGTGGTTGTCGAGCTCGAACGCGGCGGCCATCGCGGCCGTGGCGAAGCGGTTCCCTATTTGCGCTATGGGGAAACGCCGGAGGGCGTGGCTGCGACGATCGAAGCAATGGGCGCAACGCTGCGCGGCGGTCTTGACCGCATCGGGCTGCAAACGGCGATGCCGTCCGGCGCGGCGCGCAACGCGCTGGACTGCGCATTTTGGGATCTTGCGGCCAAACAAGCCGGCGGCCCGGCGCACGAACTGGCGGCGCTGCCCGCGCCAAAGTCGCTGGTGACCGCCTATACCGTCTCGCTAGACAAGCCTGAGATCATGGCGGAGGCGGCGGCCAGCGTCGCAAGCCGCCCGCTGCTCAAAGTAAAACTCGGCGGCGGTCGTGACGATGCCGAGCGCATTGCCGCGGTGCGGAGCGCCGCACCCAAGGCCGAACTCATCGTTGACGCCAATGAGGGATGGAGCGAAGTCGATCTTGAACGCAATCTCGCCACCTGTGCGCAAGCCGGTGTGACCCTGATCGAGCAGCCGCTGCCGGAGGGCCGCGACGCCGCCCTGGCACAGATCTGGCGGCCGATCCCAGTCTGCGCCGACGAGAGCGTGCACGATCGGGCTTCGTTAGCTGCGATCGGCGGCAAATACGATACGATCAACGTCAAGCTCGACAAGGCCGGCGGCTTGACCGAGGCACTGGCGCTCGTGGCGGAAGCCGAACGGCGCGGCTTCGACATTATGGTTGGATCCATGGTGGCGACTTCGCTGGCGGTGGCGCCCGCCATGCTTGTGGCGCAGCGGGCTCGCGTCGTTGACTTGGACGGGCCGCTCCTTCTCGCTCAAGATCGTCCGCACGGTCTGCACTATGACGGCAGTATTGTTTATCCCGCCGAGCCGGTCTTGTGGGGATGAGCCGCCGCGCGGC
>JBPYFG010000587.1:0-2915 GCA_051986365.1 Xanthobacteraceae bacterium | reverse complement strand
AAGGAAGCGATCGCCCAATATGGGTCATCGGATTCCGGGGCGACCTTGGGCGACATTCTCGGAACCGCGCTCAAGCGCAAAGGCGAAGAAAGCGAAGCCGGCGACAAGGAAGAAGCAGAGTAGAGGATCCGCGGAGCCCAGTGCAGAATTCGGGTAGAAAAGCGGAACAAGGATAAAAACCATGTCGCTTGATGCCGATTTCATCGTTGATCGCCGTCGCATGCAGCGCAAGCTCACCTTCTGGCGGGTCGCGACGATCGTCCTGATCGTGCTCGGCATTGCCGGCGCAGCGGCTCTGTCCGGCAGCCGCAACTATGGTTTGGGCGTCCGCCCCTATATCGCCCGCTTGACCATTTCGGGCCTGATTCGAGGCGACCAGAATCGCACCGAACAACTTGACCGGTTGGCGCGGTCCACCTTGGCGCGCGCCGTCATCGTCCACGTCGACAGCCCCGGCGGCACCACGGCCGGTTCGGAACAACTGTTCAACGCGTTGACGCGGGTGCGCGAGAAGAAACCGCTAGTCGTGGTGGTCGACAGCTTGGCGGCTTCCGGCGGCTATATCACCGCGATTGCCGGCGATCACATCGTGGCGCAGCAGACCTCGCTGGTGGGCTCGATCGGCGTGCTGTTTCAGTATCCAAATGTCGCGGATCTCCTCGACAAACTCGGCGTGAAGGTGGAATCGGTCAAGTCGACGCCGCTTAAGGCGGCGCCGAGCGGTTTCGAACCGACCAGTCCTGAAGCCCGCGCGGCCTTGAATTCGATCATTCAGGACTCGTACGGCTGGTTTAAAGGAATGGTGCAGGATCGCCGCCACCTTACCGACTCGCAGCTGCAAACCGCGGCCGATGGGCGGGTATTCACCGGACATCAAGCAATCGATTTAAAGTTGATCGATGAGCTTGGTGATGAGCGCACCGCGCTGGCGTGGCTCGGCAAGGAAAAGAACGTGGATACCAACCTGCCGGTGCGCGACTATAATCTGCACAGCCGCTTCAGCGACCTTAGCTTCCTGCACGCTGCGGCGCTCGCACTCCTTAATGCCGTGGGACTGAGCTCGCTGGCCGACCGTCTCGAATGGAGTACGATGCAGGGTTTCAATCTTGACGGTCTTTTGGCCCTTTGGCACCCTGCCGACACGAACTGAGCTGCGCCGGCGTGCCGGTTCGACGGGCCGGCAGCGTTTGCGGGGCGAGCAATGATCAAGTCGGAACTGGTCCAACGGATCTCCGCACAAAATCCCCATCTGTACCAGCGCGACGTCGAGAACATCGTCAACGCCATTCTCGGTGAGATTGTCGCGGCGATGTCGCGCGGCGATCGCGTCGAATTGCGCGGCTTCGGTGCATTTTCGGTCAAGCAGCGTCCTGCGCGCACCGGCCGCAATCCCCGCACCGGCGCGCATGTCGCGGTCGACCAGAAATGCGTGCCGTTCTTTAAGACCGGCAAGGAAATGCGCGAGCGCCTCAACCGGCCGGGCGAAGGTTGACCGGCGCGGCGCGATCGGCCGGGAGCATTATCCGCAAGATCATCGCGGCCGTCATCCTCGTGCCGCTCGCCGTCATCATCATCGCCTTTTGTATCGCCAACCGGCAGATCGTTACGATATCGCTCGACCCGTTCAGTGCCGAACATCCGGCCGCTTCGCTGACCTTGCCGCTGTTCGCGCTGGTCATCGTCCTTCTCGTCCTTGGTGTCTTGATCGGGGGGACCGCGGCCTGGCTGCGGCAATCGAAATCGCGGCGCACCGCTCGCCGGCTGGAGCGCGAGATCGCGGACTTGCACCTCGAAATCGAGGCGCTCAAACGGACCGCTGGCGTCCCCGGCACCAGCGTTAACGCCCCCGCCGCGCTGCCCGAGCGCCTGCAATTGCGGCCGCCATTGCGCTAGGCCATTCGCCCCGGGCGGGCAATGGGTTGCAGCGGGCTTGCAAGACAAAGCCGTCGTCGCGATGTAGAACGGGCAGCGTTCGGAGCCACAACGGCTGGCCTCCTTAAGCCCATGCCGGATCAGCCAGAATATGAGGAAGATGTCGCTCATCGTCAAAATTTGCGGGCTCTCGACGCCGGAGGCGCTGGATGCCGCGCTGGATGCGGGCGCCGACATGGTCGGATTCGTGTTTTTTCCGCCGTCGCCGCGGCATCTGCAATTCGATGTCGCGCGCGCCCTCGGCCAGCGGGTGCGCGGCCGCGCGCAGAAAGTCGCGCTGACGGTGAATGCCGATGCGGCGTTTCTGCAATCGATTGTTGAGGCGCTGCGTCCGGATATATTGCAATTGCACGGCTCGGAATCGGTGGCGCAAATTGCGGCGATCCGGGGCGAGTTCGGCTTGCCGGTGATGAAGGCTGTGCCGATTGCCGTGAAGGACGATCTTAAGCGCATCGGCACCTACGCTGCGGCGGCCGATCGGTTGTTATTTGATGCACGGGCGCCGCGCGATGCCACCCGCCCAGGCGGGCTCGGCAATACTTTCGATTGGCAGCTGCTCAAGAACGTGCGGCCCGGCGTGCCGTTCATGCTCTCCGGCGGGCTTGATGCCGGCAATGTCGGCGAGGCGCTGCGCATCACCCGTGCATCGGGCATCGACGTTTCTTCCGGCGTCGAGCGCGCTCCCGGAGTGAAAGACGTCGACAAGATCATCACCTTTGTGCGTGCGGCGCGAAGTGCGGCTGCGCAAGACGTTCATCCCGCGGCGTAGGAAATTGGTGCAATGACCGTGCAGCAACTCAATTCCTTCCGCACCGGTCCGGACGAGCACGGCCATTTCGGCATCTATGGCGGACGTTTTGTCGCCGAGACGCTGATGCCGCTCGTGCTTGAGCTGGAAAAAGCCTACGCCGCCGCCAAATCCGATCCCGCGTTCAAGCAGGAGATGGGCGGTTATCTCGCCCATTACGTCGGCCGCCCATCGC
>JBPYFG010000586.1:0-2441 GCA_051986365.1 Xanthobacteraceae bacterium | reverse complement strand
CCGCACGGCGGCGTATTTGCCAAGTTGATCGAACCAACTGTCCGTTTAAGCTTCAAGTAACCCGCCGGGGCCGGCTCGTGCTACACGCTGGTGGTTGGGCCCGGGCGGGCAAGGAAACCCATCAGATTCTGATCGCGCCCCGTTGTGCGGACCCAACATGGTGCCGTTGCCCGAGATGAAAAGCCTGCTGCGCACGTTGATGGCCTTCGACAAGCTCGCCAAGGCATGAGCACGCCGCCGTCTCCGCCGCCGTCGTTATCACCTCAGCGCATTCTCGCCACGGTCTGGCTCGCGGTGTTTTCGAGCAGCCTGTTTTTTCGCGCCGTCGACCCGATTATTCCGCAGATCGCGGCCGACCTATCGGAGCCTGCGGAAACCGTGGCTTTGCTCGCGACCGCGTTCGCGCTGCCTTACGCGCTGATGCAACCCGCGCTCGGCGCCATGGGTGACGTGCTCGGCAAAACCCGCACCATGTTTGCGTGCCTGGTGATCGTGACGATAGCCACGTTCGCCGGTGCGTTTGCCTGGAATCTCCCGATCCTCATGGCCTCGCGCGTCGCGTCTGGCATCGTGGCTGGAGGCATTTTCCCAATATCGCTTGCGCTCGTTGCCCAGATCGTTCCGATCAAGGGCCGACAGGTCGCGGTCAGTCGGCTGCTGGCGGGTGGTATGCTCGGCAATCTGTTGGGATCGTCGGCTTCGGGCGTCATCGCCGATCTCAGCAGTTGGCGCACCGTGTTCATCTTCAACGGATGCATGGCTGCCTTTGCACTGATCGCGGCGTTCGTCGGCTTTGGCGGGCCCGGCATCAAACCGACCCAGAAGGTCAACCTACGGGAAATTCCGGCGAGCTACCGGGTGATTTTCACAAATCCCCTCGCCAAGTTTTGCTTCGGCGGCGTGTTGATGGAAGGCATCTTTTTGTTTGGTATCTTTCCGTACGTCGCCACGCTCCTGCACCAGATCGGCGAGCAACGCGCCAGCATTGCGGGCCTGGTGATCGCCGGCTTTGGCCTCGGCGGGATTCTGTATTCGTTCGTTATACCCTGGGCCCTGCCGCGGCTTGGTCAATCGCGGCTGATGTTCACGGGCGGGCTGCTGATGGGGTTGGGACTGATCGCGCTGTCCTTTCTGCCGCCGTGGCAAGTCCAATTTGCTTTAGTTGCCCTGCTTGGCTGCGCGTTCTATTTCCTGCACGGCGTCATTCAGATTTTTGTCACCGAGCTCGCTCCGACCGCGCGTAGCTCCGCGGCGGCGTTTCATTCGACATTCTTCTTCCTCGGCCAATCGATCGGACCGATTTACTACCGTATCGGCATGGCGAAAGTCGGCCTCATGCCAAGCCTCTGGTTTGGGGCCTTGATGGTGATCGTCACCGGCCTGGTCTGTGCCATTTGGTTGCGCGCTCCAGCGCGTGGATCGGTCCGCGCCTGATTATTCGTCTCCCAGGGGTCAGTGTGCGCCAGCATCGCCAATTTGCCCAAGCTGCGCTCAGGTCATCCGGCTCGCGCGAATGACGTCGCGATTTGGCGACTTGCCCGATCTTTACACCTTTGAGTGCCGGGCTTGTGGCGTGTCGCACATTGAAGCAGCGGTGCTCTAATTTTCTGCCGCGTGCGCAAATCGCACATGAGGTGATTGTCCGGCGGCCTTTCAACTGATCGTCAGACGTTGATCACCTCCTCCCGAAAGTGGACATGAACTGAGCGCGCTGTGATGTCTGCTTTGTGCCATAAGCAGACATTCAGGTCGCTTTAGGATATTATTGATAATGGGCGGGAGGGTGCTCGGATTTTCGGAGCATCACCGTGAAGCTCCCCCGTCGACAATTCATGCAACTAGCGGCGGGTGCTGCCGCCCTACCGGTCGCGCCGCGTTTCGCTTGGGCGCAGTCCTATCCGTCGCGGCCGGTGCGCATCATTGTCGGCTTTGCCGCCGGCGGCTCAGCCGACATCGTCGCGCGGCTGACGGGGCAGTGGTTGTCGGAGCGGGTCGGCCAGCAATTCATCATCGAGAACCAGACGGGCGCCGGCACCAACATCGCGACCGAGGCGGTCGTGAACTCGCCTCCCGACGGCTACACGCTGCTCTTGATCACGTCGGCGAATTTCATCAACGCGACACTCTACGAGAAGCTCAACTTCAACTTCATCGGCGACATCACGCCGGTCGCGAGCCTCAGCCGCGAACCCGCCGTGATGGTCGTACATCCCTCGGTCCCGGCCAATGCGGTTTCGCAGTTCATCGCATACGCCAAGGCCAATCCGGGTAAGATCAACTTTGCTTCGGGCGGCATCGGCGCCCCGTCCCACGTTTTCGGCGAACTGTTCAAGATGTTGACCGGCGTCAGCATGGTCCATGTCCCTTATCGCGGCGCCGGCCCCGCGTTGACCGGGCTGCTCGGCAACCAAGTGCAGGTCTACTTCTCCCCCCTGTCCGCG
>JBPYFG010000585.1:0-3370 GCA_051986365.1 Xanthobacteraceae bacterium | reverse complement strand
GGCTGGGAGAGCGGTGCATTGCGTTCATATGTCCGGTGTGCGGTCAGGTGCGACCGCCAGCCTAGATGGAGTCCGCGGATCGGGTCCCAACACGTCTGCGGCCATGTGAAGGCCGGGGATGCCCTCGGGTTTTCCCGATCTCTGGATCGACCGATCACCACCATCTTCCCGTCTCTTGCAAGCATCCGGCCGTTGCTGCCGGCCTAGGCCGGAAGCAGACGTCGGTAGTCTTCTCCGCGCGTCATCAGCGCCCATGCCACTCGCGCGTTCTTATTCGCCAGCGCCACGGCCGCGAGCTTCTTCGGCTTGCGTTGGAGCAGCTTTATCAGCCAAGGCGAGGAGCGACCCGGCCTGGCGTACTTGACCATCGCCATCGCACCGCTGACGAGTATCCGGCGTAGCGCTTCATCGCCGGCGCGGCTGATGCCACCCATCCGTCGGCGGCCGCCGCTCGAATGATCCTTGGGGGTAAGCCCGAGCCAAGCCGCGAAGTGGCGAGCCGATTTGAATACCGTCCAGTCAGGGACATTCATTGCGAGCGCCGAGGCGCCGATCGGGCCGATGCCTGGTATTGTCGCCAGCCGTCGGCTGCGTTCATTGCCGCGATGCCACGCGCGCAGCTTGCCCTCGAGGGCATCGAGCTGTCGCTCCAGGCTGTCGAGCTGCTCGAACAATTGCGCGAACACGTCGTGCGCCACGGGCGGAATCTCCTCGTGCTGGGCGATCAGCGCGCGCAACGCGACAACTCCGCTGCTGCCGGTGCGGCAGATGACGCCGAACTCGCCAGCATGCGCGCGGATCGCATTGACCAGCATCGTGCGCTGCTTCATCAGCAGATCGCGCGCCGAAAGAAGCATCAGGTCCGCTTGGTTCTGCTTGCTGCGGATCGGCACAAAGCGCATGCGCGGTCGGCTCATCGCTTCGCAAATCGCTTCCGCATCGGCCGCGTCGTTCTTGCCGCGCTTGACATAAGGGCGAACGTATTGCGGCGGCAGCATTCGTACCTCATGCCCCAGGCTGCGCAATAACCGCGCCCAATAATGCGCCGCTGCGCACGCTTCCAGCCCCACCACCGTGGCCGGTAGCGAGGCGAAGAAGCGCTCCACCTGCCCGCGCCGCAGCGTCCGGCACAGCACCGGCTGCTCCGTCGCGTTCACCCCATACAGCTGGAACATATACTTCGACGTATCGAGGCCAATTCTGCTAATCTCTTGCATGGACGGCTCCCCTTGAGCTTGCTTGCAAATACAAGCTTGGCACATCTGATGCCGTCGGGGGCCGTCCACCCCAACATGTCTTGTCGTGTAGCAAAATCAAAGACGTCGATGGCCGGGACAAGATGACCGTTGGCGTGGATGTCAGGGTCCGAGCCAGTTGAATTTATAGTTCAGGCCCACGCGCCCGATCAGGTTGTACACGCTCTCGCTCGACGTTGCCGGGATCACGCTCGCCGAATTTTGCGAGTTGTCGAGCAATTGCAGATAGAGAAACTCGAACCGCAGGATCACGTTCGGGGTGAGGGCGTGCTCGCTTCCGGCCCCCGCCACCCACGCCGTTCGCCGCGACGTTCCGGTCGTGGAGACCGGCGTACCCGCGGGCGAAGTCGTCGTGCCCGAACTGGAGAACTGCACGTAGCCCGCGCCGCCGGTCACGTAATAATGAATCCGGTCGTAGGCAAACCCTAGCCGCGCGCGCGCCGTTGCGAACGAGGTCATGCTCGCCGTCAGCGTGTCGCTGGAGGTGCTTTGACTTGTGGCGTCCGCGTCGATCTCGAATCCGAACACCGTATGGCCGTACTGGTAATTCGCGCCGATCTGCCCGCCGCCAAGGAAGCCCGTCATCTGTTGGCTCGAGCTGGTGCTGACGCCGGCACTCGTCGTGGTGTCGTTGATGGTGGCGCTGCCGTAGCCGACGTTTGCGCCTACGTAGCGCCGGTCCAATCGTAGAACGGCACCGGCGGATATTGGGAATCCTGAGCGAGCGCTGCTTGCGCGCTGCAGAGCGCGGCAACGACGGCTATGAAAACGGGCGCAGTACGCATGGTCGTTGCCCCACCTCAAAGGAACCGATGTTAGACCAGAACTATGGCTTCGGCTGTGGCGGATTTGTCACAACAGGCTAGGATAAGCGAAGCGCTCGGGGCGCTGCTGACGGACAACGACAACAAGCAGGCTGAAATTCGAGGCACGCGCCGCTTCGGTTGGTGCCGGATGCGAGGAGGAACGTTCTTGAAACATAGTCGCCGCCGCCATTTGCAACTGATCGCCGCTGCCGTCCTCACGCCGGCGCTCGCGCGCGTCAGTCGCGCGCAAAGCTGGCCCGCCAAGCCGATCCGCGTGATCATCCCGTTCTCGGCCGGCAGCACGATCGACATTGTCGCCCGTATCGTGTTCGAGCCGCTGGGGCGGCAGCTCGGACAGGCGCTGGTTATCGAGAACCGTGGCGGCGGCGGTGGCACCGTCGGTGCGGCGGCGGTCGCGCGCGCGGAGCCCGACGGTTACACGTTGATGGCGCATTCCTCCGCGCACGTGACCACGCCGGCGATTTACCCCAACGCGCCCTACGACACGGCCGAGGATTTTGCCGCCGTTGCCGCCTTCGGCAGTTCGCCCAACGTCACCGTCGTGGCGCCCGAGAGCGGAATCAAGTCGCTGCAGCAGCTCGTCGCGGCCGCCAAAGCCAAGCCCGGCTCGATCACATTCGGTACCGCCGGCATCGGTTCGGCGACCCACATCTCTGCCGAGAAATTGCGCTTCGCCGCCGGGTTCGACGCCCTGCAGGTCCCGTTCCGCGGGATGCCCGAGATCCTCACCGAGATCATGGCCGGGCGCGTGGATTTCACCTGCTCGACCATCGCCACTGCACTGCCCTTCATCCGCGAGGGCAAGCTCGTGGCGCTCGCCGTGAGCACGCCGCAGCGTTCGTCCGCGCTGCCCGATGTGCCGACCACGATCGAGGCCGGCTACGCGCATTCCGACTACACGTTCTGGACCGGGCTGTTCGTGCCGGCCAAGACACCGCGCGAGATCGTCGACAAGCTGGCCGAGGAGACGGAGAAGGCGTTAGCCGCGCCAGGGGTGCGGGAGAAACTCGCGCAGCAAGGCATGGACCCGATGCCGATCACGCCCGCTGCATTCGATGCCCAGATCAGAGGCGAGATTGGTTCAATTCTCGCCTTGGCCAAAGCGGCAAACCTAAAATTCAACTGACCGGCATTGGCGAGTCGGCGTCTCCAAGGAGAATTCATTTTCCCTTCAACTCTTTTTCTAAAATGTTGCTGAGCTCTTCGATGGCGGTTCGACATTGTGGGCGGTCCCACGCCGGCCGCTTGGGATCCTCCCAACAATAATCCCTACGGACGGTGTTCAAC
>JBPYFG010000584.1:0-3137 GCA_051986365.1 Xanthobacteraceae bacterium | reverse complement strand
CGCTGATCATCGAAGGCTATTCGGGTCTCGCGGGCGCAATTCAGGCGCACAGCATTAATGTGCTGGCGGTTGCATCGGCGCATCGCTTGCCGGATTTTCCCGACGTACCGACAGTGGCCGAGACGTTACCGGGTTTTGCCGCCGGAGGATGGCAAGGCATCGTGGCGCCGCTCGGAACGCCCGCGGCAGCCATACAGAAGATCAACGAAAACCTGAGAAAGGTGCTGGGCGAGCCGGAGCTTGCCAAACAACTCGCATTGCGCGGCGCCTATGTCGATCCAATGTCGCCGTCTGAGGTCAATAGGTTCATCAACGCCCAGCAGGCGCAGTGGCGGCCAATCCTCGAAGCGTTCGAGGCGAGCGTCAGGAAATGACCGATTGACCTGCCGGTCATCGAATAAAACGAAACGCCAGCCCCTGCGCGTTTTCCCTACGGGGACACTTTCGCGCCCTTCGCCGGATTTTGTGTGAACAGACCGAGCTCTTCGCCTTGCGCCAGGATCTTACCCTTCATCGCGTCCATGGCTGCGGGTCCGTCAAAATCCTTTGGCAGGTTCAGCGAACTTACGCTCAGCGCATAGACGGTGAAATGATAGTGATGGAGGTTCTCATCGTTCCACGGCGGACACGGGCCATCGTACCCATAATATTGTCCTTTCATCGCATCATTTGCGGCCGTGGCCTTGGTGTAGTCATTGAGGCCTTTTACGCCAGCCGCCGACGGTGTCGCGGATTTGCCGTGCAGGACACGAGCATTCGAGTCGCCGCCTTCCTTGATCGACGTGACGTTCGGCGGAATATCGACAAGGACCCAGTGGAAGTAGTTTTTCCGCGGCACAGCCGCGGTCAGCGTCTCCCCCTCTTTATTCATTTTTTCGCGCTGCTCCGCCGGCGAGTCGGTGTCATAGAGTATGACGGCATAGGACTTCGTGCCGCGCGGTCCTTTTGACCACGAAATGCTCGGATTAACGTCAGGGCCGCCGGTCGTGTGGCCTTGCGCAGCCGGGACACAGAAGGCGTATTTGTTCGCCATCATGGCGCCGTTCTTGAACGAATCGACGCTCACCCGGAGTGTAGGAGCGGCGCTCGAACTTGCCCCAAGTAGGGCGGCGGCGCCGGCCGCGAACGTTCCAATAGCTGCGATCTTGATCGCTTCCACATTATCCTCCCTTTGAATACGTGTTTTCAAACCGGTAAAAAACCTAGCGCTAACGCGTCAGATTATTGGCACGCGCCATGTTCGGCAACCCGGCGAGCCCCAGCACGGGCATCGCGCCGGCAGCGCGTGAGGCTCAGGATAGTAGGTGATCTCGCAACCGGTGTTCCGTGGGATTGGAATCTGTATGAATGCTGCCTGGATATAGGAGAAAATAGATCGTTTTGGTGATCGGGCCGCCAATGGGGCTCGCACACTTTAGGCAACGAGCAGGATTCGCAAATCGCCACTCCCCTCCTGTGGGAGCTTCATGAAGCATGCTTTCGAGAAGCGCTTGTTGCTCGGTGGTGAGCGTCCAAGGATGCCACTTTCCGACGATCGCTTCATAAGCGGGATCGACACTGCTCCACGCTAAAGTCAGATTGCCGGCATCGTTGTAGAGGAATCCTTCGTTCCCGAATCCCGCCTGGTACCGATACGGCTGCTCGAAATTCGTTGTTGTGTCCGCATGAAGAGTAGGTGATCGTTACCATCTTTTTTTATCACTATGTTCGAGACCATGAACATCGCGCCTCTATCATCTTAATGTCCATAATTGCCAACTGCACCCTAGTCGTGACAAAAATTCCTGATGCGCGAGCGGAAATGGCAGTCGGGGCCAAAAGCGCGGCGAGGCTACGGCCGTGCACGCGATCGCCGCGTGGGGCGCGAGCCAAGCAATCAAGTCGTGCTCTACGGCTGGCATACCGTCTCGGCCGCGCTCACCAATCCTCAGCGCCGCATTCGGCGGTTGTTCGCGACCGAGAATGCGCTGCGCCGGCTCGCCGATGCGGGCATCACCGTCCCCGTCGCGCCAGACATCATGCGGCCCGACGCGCTCGCGGCGCGGCTCACGCCCGATGCGGTGCATCAGGGCCTGATCGCGGAGGCCGATCCCCTGCCCTCGCCCGCGATCGAGGATCTGCCCGCGACCGGAATCGTCTTGGTGCTCGATCAGATCACCGATCCGCACAATGTCGGGGCGATCTTGCGCACCGCCGCGGCTTTTGCCGTCGCGGCGATCGTCACCACCGCGCGCCACAGTCCCGAGGCAACCGGCTTATTGGCGAAATCCGCCTCCGGCGCGCTTGAATTGGTGCCGCTTGTGATCGTGCAAAATCTGGCGCGGGCGCTTGCCGGATTGAAAGCGCGCGGATTTTTGACCGTCGGTCTCGACAGCGAGGCGCCCGACGATCTTGCGGCGATCGCACTTTCGCAGCCGCTGGCGCTGGTGCTCGGCGCCGAAGGAAAAGGTCTACGCCAGCTCACCGGTGCGACCTGCGACCATCTCGCGCGGCTTGTTCTTCCCGGGGCGATCAAAAGCCTCAACGTGTCGAACGCGGCGGCGCTAGCGCTTTACATCGCGGCGCGCGGGACAAACTAAGGTCGTCATGCCCGGCCATAGCCGTTTGTAGAACGGCGTCGCTTCGCTCGCTTAGCGCCGCGCATCCACGTCTTGAATGCTCTGCCTGCAGAAGACGTGGATGGCCGGAACAAGTCCGGCCATGACGACCACAGTTCAACGCTCTCACATCGTTTTAACGAGACTCCGACCTTGTCAGCCGGCGCATGATGAAATTGCGCAAGGCCGCCGCAAGTCCGCATAGCAGCGCAAAAGCGAGCGTTGCGCCGATCAGCTCCTTGGCGATCGCCGAGCCGGATTGCGGATCGCTCCAGGGCGCGAAGGATTTGACCAGAGCTGCGGAGAGCCCAATCGCCCCGCCATAGGCCGTGGCGCGCATCGTATTCCAGGCTTGCATTACTACACCTCTACACGCCGGCCCCCACGTCCTTCAAATGTCGCAGAATTGGAATTTTGAAAGAATGGCTGAACGCGCACGGGAACACCCTCACCTCTCAATCGTTTTTCGTACCTAAGGGGCGATTCTGCCTACATATGACAGGCATTGCATCATGAGGTCCCAAGCCGCTTCCCGAGAGG
>JBPYFG010000583.1:0-2046 GCA_051986365.1 Xanthobacteraceae bacterium | reverse complement strand
GCATCTGACTTCTCCTGTTCGTTGGTTCGCGAGCATCGCGATAACGGGAATGATGCCTGTGCGGGCGGGGAAAGACTTTAAGGGGAGCTCGATTTGCCCTTAAGGTCCGCTTGATTATTTCTTAAGGTTGCCGCAGTGCAGCAACCGCTGGAGGTCGTAGAGGTGCAATTTCTCTTCGAGGACTACGCCCTGGATATCGCCCGGCGCGAGCTTCGGCGGGGTAACCAGCAGATCGCCGTCGAGCCGCAGGTTTTCGATTTGCTGGTTTATCTGGTTCAGAATCGAGAGCGCGTGGTCACCAAGGATGACCTGCTGGACGCAGTTTGGTCCGGACGTTTTGTTTCGGAGTCGAACTTGACTACCCGCATCAACGCCGCGCGCAAAGCGATCGGCGACAGCGGTGAAGAGCAGCGGTTGATTCGCACAGTTCCACGCAAGGGCTTTCGATTCGTCGGCGTTGTGAGTATCGCGGCCGAGACAGCGACAAAGGAGGTGCCTGCCCGCACCGCTACGACGCGGGCCGCGAATTTTCCCATCGCCGCCGGTTCCTCGAACCCCACGCTTCCGGACAGGCCATCCATCGCCGTTCTGCCGTTTCAGAACATGAGTGCGGACCCTGAACAAGAGTACTTCGCCGATGGCATGGCCGATGAAATCATCACGGCGCTGTCGCGCTTTAGGTCGCTGTTTGTTATCGCGCGGAACTCCAGCTTCACTTACAAGGGCCGGGCCGTCGACGTTAAACAGGTCGCGCGCGAACTCGGGGTGCGTTACGTGCTCGAGGGGAGCGTGCGCAAGGCAGGAAATCGGGTGCGATTCACCGGGCAGCTCATCGATGCGACAACCGGCGGCCACATTTGGGCGGACCGCTTCGATGGTGCCCTGGAGGATGTATTTGACCTGCAGGATCAGGTGACCGCAAGGGTGGTGGGGGCCATTGAGCCACGGCTCCAACGCGCCGAGATCGAGCGTGCGGGACGGAAGCCGACCGAGAGCCTCGATGCTTACGACTACTTCTTGCGCGGAATGGCCAATTTTCATCTGCAAAATAGAGACGGCCTCTTGGAAGCGGTGCGGCTCTTCGTGCGCGCGACGGAACTCGACCGCAATTACGCCTCTCCCTACGGAATGGCGTCGTGGTCCGGCGCGCTCAGGAACAGCCATGGCTGGATGGTTGATCGCGAGAGTGAGATCGCGGACTCCGTGAGGCTGGCGCGTCGCGCGGTCGCGCTGGGCAAGGATGATCCGACCGCGCTGTGGTCAGGCGGCCTTAGCCTGGCCTATCTGGGTCATGAGGTCGAGGCTGGCGCCGCGTACATCGACCGCGCGCTGGTTCTAAACCCGAATTCGGCGGCGAGTTGGAATGCGAGTGGCTGGGTGCGCATGTACCTTGGTGAGTCCGCCAACGCTATTGAACATTTTGAGCGAGCTATGCGGCTGAGCCCGCTTGATCCGCTGACCTATTTTTTTTGCGCTGGCACGGCCTTCGCGCATGTCTTTGCCGGTCGTTACGACGAGGCGATATCCTGGGCGACGAAGGCCCTCCACGAGCAACCGAACTGGGCCACGGCACTGCGGGTGGCGGCGATTGCCAATGCTCTTTCGGATCGGATGGTCGAGGCGCGAGCGGCGGTCGCCTGCTTGCGCGAGGTCGATCCCGCGTTGAGGCTTGGCAATGTTGACCGGGTAGCGCCGCCGCTCCGGCGGGCGGAGGACCGCGTCCGCTTCACTGAGAGCCTGCGCAAGGCAGGCTTGCCGGAGTGACACGACAACCGGTCTGTCGTGTCCGCCGACCGAAGCACCGCATGGGACACAGAACCAGCGAAGAAGTGCCAATTGTTCGTTAGCGCACACCCTTGAATGCAGCAGAATGTTGGGCTCAATGGCTGCCTCCGACCTCATTCCGGGCGTGGGGTTAAGCTCTCCGTGACATCCTTGCCGGGTTCAGGGTTCTCTCCGCAGTAGGGGCGTGCCCTCCGCATGAAGGCGTTAGATGACGCTGGTGGATCAATGTGTGAATCGCGTGTGCTCGCTTAAGCATCGCAA
>JBPYFG010000582.1:0-4741 GCA_051986365.1 Xanthobacteraceae bacterium | reverse complement strand
CGAAGCTGCGCGCCGCGCGGATACTGTGGGCGAAACTGATGAAAGAGTTCGAGCCGCAAGACGAGCGCTCGCTGGCGCTGCGCACGCACTGCCAGACTTCGGGCTGGTCGCTCGCGGCGCAGGATGTTTTCAACAATGTGGCCCGCACCTGTATCGAGGCCATGGCGGCAACCCAAGGCGGCACCCAATCGCTGCACACCAATGCGCTCGACGAGGCGCTGGCGCTGCCGACGGATTTTTCAGCGCGCATCGCGCGCAACACCCAGATCGTGCTGGCGAAGGAAAGCGGCACCACGCGCGTGATCGACCCGTGGGGCGGTTCGTTCTTCGTCGAGCGGCTGACCAGCGATCTCGCGGCGCGGACCTGGGGTCACATCCGCGAAGTCGAAGAACTCGGCGGCATGACGCGCGCCATCGAATCCGGCTTGCCGAAGCTGCGCATCGAGGAGGCGGCGGCGCGCACGCAAGCGCGTATCGATTCCGGCGCGCAAGCGGTGATCGGGGTCAACAAATTCCGGCCCCGAGATGAAAAACCGATCGACGTTCTCAAAGTCGACAATGCTGCGGTGCGCCAATTGCAGATCGAGAAGCTCAAGCGGCTCAAGCGCGAACGCGACGCCGAGGCGCTTAAGCAAGCGCTCGAGGCGCTCACGCGCAGCGCCGCCGGCGGCAATGGCAATCTGTTGGCGCTCTCAATCGACGCAGCGCGCGCCAAGGCGACCGTGGGCGAGATTTCGCTGGCGCTGGAAAAAGCGTTCGGGCGTCACCGGGCCGAGATCAGAGCGATTTCCGGCGTCTATGGGCGGGAGGTCGGCATGGCTGACGGAAGAATGGCGGATGCCGTCGAACGTGTACAGAAACTCGTCGCCGAGTTCGAAGACAATGAAGGCCGCCGGCCGCGCATGCTGGTCGCCAAGATCGGCCAGGACGGCCACGATCGCGGGCAGAAAGTCATCGCCACCGCCTTTGCCGATCTCGGCTTCGATGTTGATATCGGCGCGCTATTTGCGACGCCGGTTGAGGCGGCGCGCCAAGCGGTCGAGAACGACGTCCATATCATCGGCGTTTCCTCGCTTGCGGCCGCGCATCTCACGCTGGTGCCGGAACTCAAAGCCGAACTGGAGAAGCTCGGCCGCGGCGACATCATGATCGTCGTCGGCGGGGTGGTGCCGCCGCAGGATTATGCGGCGCTCAAAGCTACCGGCGCCGAAGCGATCTACCCACCCGGAACCGTGATTGCCGAAGCCGCCGAAAGCTTACTCGCGACGCTCAATCGCCGGCTCGGGCATTCGAAGGCGGCGGCGGAGTAGCCGTTGTCGCGCCGCGACCTCACTCCTCCGCGGAAGCGTGCTGCGCGCTGTCGCCCGACGTCGCTACCGGCGCGCCCGGAGCGGCCGGCGGCACCGGCGGCGGCGCCCGGCCCAGTGAGGCGATGAAGGCGCGGAATTTTGGATTGACGTTGAGCGCGTCGTGGCCGGCAGTGACCAGCATATCGATCTGGTCGGGCGGCAGCTGAAAACGCGTCTCGACCCGGTTGAGTGCGGCGGCGCGCTCCGGACCCAACGCATCAAACGAAATTTTGCTGATAAAGAATTCCACGTCACGACAATTCCAGCCGGGCGGCGCACCAAAGCGGTGCCGGTCGGCTTCGGACAGGCCGCAGCGCCAGCTTATGAGCGCCTTGCGCCAATCGGACATGGTGGCATCGAACGCCGAATAACTGCCGATCGCGCCGGATTCGGTGGCGGTGTCGGAGGTCGCCATGATGAGATCGACGCCCTTTGGCCCCGGCACCGTCTGCGCCCACTGGCCCGACGGCGCGCGGCCGGAATCGACAACTAGGAACAGAAACCGACGCAGCTTGACAGCTTCCTGCGGGACAAGCGGGCCAAAGGGCGTATTGGCGGCAAGCCGCGCTACGGTGAATCCTGCAAGCCCATAATTATCGACGAGCCCGCCATCGAGCAGCTTGACATAGTTGAGCGTGCCGGAGCGGTAACGCTCCAGTGCATTGGCATATGATTTGATCAGCGGCGCGGCGTTGGGATCGTTGCGCACGCGCGCGACCCAGGCCGGCAGCGGCGTCGGACAGCTGTCGTGATAGTTCTGAATGACAATTGGCGCGAACACGACCGGCACGGCGGCGGAGGCAGCGACCGCCAGCGAGACCGGATAGCTCGCGAGATCGCTGCACAGCGCGCTGAATGTCACCGGCGCAAAAATAAAGGCGGTGCGGTCATAGATGTCGGCAGCGTTGATCCACACACGCGGCCGCGTCCGCCGTAGCAGATCCTTGTAGGTCGCTTGGCCGTACAGGTGAGCGTCGAGCCAGACCGGGAATTTGGTCGTGTCGTTGACGCCGCCATTGAGCCCGCGCGCAATATTGCCGAAGCTCAGTTCGGTTTGCAGCGATTCCTCGGCGTTGGCGTCGAGAAAGCGCGGTCGAAAGTCGGTCATCGCCGCGCGCCCTCTCAGCCCATAATAGGCGGCGAGAATCGATCCGCCGGAGACGCCGGAGAGAAAATCGAGCCGGTCGAGCAATGACGCCGTGCCGCTGCGCGCCGGCACCCGCGTCTGATCGAATCCTTCCAGCACGCCGTAAGAAAAAGCGGCGGCGCGCGTGCCGCCGCCGGAAAACGACAGCGCGACGACCATGTCGTCGTAATTGGTCTCGACCGCGGTCCCGAGTTCGGCCTCGACCTCGCGGGGATTGGCGGCAAGACGCTGATTGACGGGATCGTTTTGGATCGTCGAGGCGCACGCCGTCAGCAGGGCGGCAATCGCAATGATGCGCCCAGCGCGAATTCCACGCTGCAACCACCCCCGAAACATTTATAAAAGGTTTATTCGGTGCCCCTCCTGCCCGGCAAGCACAGCCAAGCCGGCGCTAAAAGTAAGACTTCTTTAAGGTTAATGTGAATGGCCTTCACGCCCTCGCCCACGCATTACACAGCGAGTGCGGCCAAAGCGCCACGCTTTGCCCGGCTTACAACCGCGACACTCACGATGCGATGAGTCTCCCTGGGGATTCAAAGGCTTGCAGGGAGATGCCGCGTCAGCCTGCGCAGAAATAGCGAGAATTGCGGGATATTTCACTCAGAATCGCCGGAAAATCCCCGTGGTTACGTGACGAAAGCGCGACGGCGTTCGCCAAGGCCTGTCGGCTCGGCCACCAATCCACACGCGGATCAGCCCCGGCGCCAGCAGCCAAGCGGTAGGAATCGGCGCTGATCGAGAGTGAAAGCGGGATTACGCGCGCAACGGACTTCCAGATTCTCAGCGAATCTTCGATACTACTGCGTCCCCCTGCCGATTCTTCCCCGTAATCCCCACATTTAGTAGTTGATTCAGAAATTCGTACTAAGTCTTGACGCGCGTCACCGGCTTGTCCTAGCCTTTGCAAGTTCGGCGCGCGAGTACCGGAGTCCGCCGGGCTCTCCAAAAAGGGGTTTGCGGGACTGACTCGCGCCACAGTCGGCGTGTGCGTGAATGCGTGTTGCCGATTTTGCGTGAGGGGTGGCCCAGCGGTGTCGGGCAAACGGCCCGCCGGACAAGGGTGAGGCAAAGGTTGGCTGGAGCAAAGGTTGCGAAAGGCGTGGACAAACACGCTGCCGCAACCCGAAAGCCGGACCGGCCAGGGGAAATCCCGGAACGGGCACGCCGGGACGAGGTGGGCGTCGGGTGGAAACAGGAAACAGAACTTGGCGCGATGGAAGATCCTCCGTCGCGTCGCGGGGAAACCGTCGGTGACCTATATTGAGCCTGTAGGCCACCGCGACCGAAAGCACCAAGATCAAGGGGCAAAAAATGCGGATCGAGCGGCGCTACACGAAAGAGGGACAATCACCCTACGCGGACATCGCTTTTCGTCTCACCACAAGCGAAATCCGTAATCCGGACGGTTCGGTCGTCTTCCACGCCGAAAACGTCGAAGTTCCGGAACAGTGGTCACAAGTCGCCTCCGACGTCTTGGCGCAGAAATATTTCCGCAAAGCCGGCGTGCCGACTCGGCTGAAAAAGGTCGAGGAGGAGACAGTCCCGTCTTGGCTGTGGCGCAGCGTCACCGATGACGAAGCCTTGAAGGAATTGCCGGACGCCGAGCGTTTCACCGGCGAAGCGTCCTGCAAGCAGGTGTTCGACCGGCTCGCCGGCACCTGGACCTATTGGGGCTGGAAGGGCGGCTATTTCTCCTCTGAAGCCGACGCGCGCGCTTTTTTCGACGAGCACCGTTACATGCTGGCGATGCAGATGGTGGCGCCGAATTCGCCGCAATGGTTCAACACCGGCCTGCACTGGGCCTATGGCATCGACGGACCCAGCCAGGGGCACTTCTACGTCGATCACGCAACCGGCCAACTCACCCAATCGGCGACGGCTTACGAGCATCCGCAGCCGCATGCCTGCTTCATCCAGTCGATCAACGACGATCTGGTGAACGAAGGCGGCATCATGGATTTGTGGGTGCGCGAGGCGCGCCTGTTCAAATACGGCTCCGGCACCGGCTCGAATTTCTCCAAGCTGCGCGGCGAGGGCGAAAAGCTCTCCGGCGGCGGCAAATCGTCAGGGCTGATGAGCTTCCTCAAGATCGGCGATCGCGCGGCGGGCGCGATCAAATCCGGCGGCACCACGCGCCGCGCCGCCAAAATGGTGATTCTCGACGTCGATCATCCCGACGTCGAACAGTTCATCGACTGGAAGGTGATCGAGGAGCAGAAGGTCGCCAATCTCGTCACCGGCTCCA
>JBPYFG010000581.1:0-2319 GCA_051986365.1 Xanthobacteraceae bacterium | reverse complement strand
GCCAAGCCTTCAGATACGCGATGAGCACATCCGGCTTACTTTGCACAAAATCCGGCGTCGCCGCCATGAAGACCGGCATCGGATCGACCGCGGAGAAATCCATCAGATCGTTGCCGATGCCGTCGGCCACCGCAATCACGTTATAGGGCTCGACGTTGACCATCGCATCGACCGTCTTGGTGGCGAGTGCCGCCACCATATTGTTGACGTCCATGCGCACTTCCACGTAGTCGCCTTTCTTCAGCCCGTGCTGCGGCATGATCGTATCGACGAAGACATTGCCGACCGAGGAACCGGTCTGATTGGCGATCCGCCGCCCGCGCAGCTCTTCGATTTTGCTGATGTTCAAGTCCTTGCGGGCGGTGACGCGCGCCGTCTTGCCGACATGTTCGATTAGCGCGACCGCAATTAGTCCGCCTTTGGCATTGCCGATGATGAAGGATTGACCGGCATAGGTGCCGAGATCGACCTGTCGCGCCACCATCTGCTGCATGGTGAGATTGCCGGACGGCACCGCGAATTCCTCGACCGCAATGCCATGCTTATCGAGATATCCCGATTTCAAGAGATAGTAGGTCGGCATGCCCCAGATATTGGTCTGATAGCCTTGGCGGATGGTCGCGGTCGCAGCCGGCGTAGACCGGGTGCCGAGGCCTAGCGCCAGCGCGCCGGCGCCGGCCAGGGTTAGCTGACGTCGAGTCAGCATCCAGTGCCGTTTGTTGCGTTCCTGTGTCATCGTGTTCCTCCGGCGTCGTTGTTTTCTGTTTATCTGCTTAGTTCTTTCGCATTGCGTTCAAGCCTTTACTTCGCCTGTTCGCTTTGCCGTTCGTTTTCTTGGGTTGATTCTTGGCCCACTTCTTGGTCCCGTTCTTGGCCTGGTTGTTGGCCCAACAGACCCAACAGCGCTTTTTGATAGCCGAGAAACTCCACACTGAGCGGATCGCGCGGCCGTGGCAGGCGAATCGGCACTTCGGTTTTGACCGTGCCCGGATGCGCCGTCATCACCAGCACACGATCTGCAAGATAGACCGCTTCAGCAACGTTGTGGGTCACGTAGATAACCGTCTTACGGGTCGTCCGCCACACATCGGCAAGGAGCCGCTGCATCTCGTCGCGCGTGAGCGCGTCGAGCGCCGCGAACGGCTCGTCCATGAGCAAGACCGCCGGATTGTAGGCGAGCGCGCGGGCGATCGCGACCCGTTGCTGCATGCCGCCGGAGAGATGATGCGGATAGGAGCGGGCGAAATTCTCAAGCTTCACCAGGCGGAGCTGTTCGAGCGCGATCGCCTCGCGCTGCGACTTCGGCACGCCCTTCATCTCCAGCCCGAAGGCGACATTGCCGAGCGCGGTGCGCCACGGAAAGAGCTGCGCGAAATCCTGGAATACGACGCCGCGGTCGGTGCCATAGCCCTTGACCGGTGCGCCGGCGATCCGGATCTCGCCCGCGGTCGGTGACAGAAAACCGGCCACGATATTCAAAAGCGTCGACTTGCCGCACCCGCTCGGGCCAACGATGCAAAGGAATTCCGAAGTCTCAATGCCAAAGCTGACGCCGTGGACGGCCGGGACCGCCCCGCTGGGCGTCCGATAGGTGAGCGTGATATCGCGCGCCTCGATATGGGCCATTGCCGCGTCCCGCCGCTTCCTGCTTTGCGTCTTCACCCTAAACAGAGATCATGCGTTAATGCAGGCTTCTGTTCGAACCGCGCTTTGTGCCAGAAGCCATGATTTGACGAAAGAGCCGACACCAAGACCGCTCTCCCATCGATCGCCATGAAGGATTGCTGAGATGAACGCATCAGCCGGTATCCGCATCAGCACCGCAGTCGCGCTTGCGGGTGCGCTTGCCGCCACTGCGCCGGCATTTCCGGACGCATATCCCAGCCGGCCGATTCATCTCATCGTGAATTTCGCGCCCGGCGGCACCGGCGATATTGTCGCGCGGCTCATCGGCAATAAGCTGTCGAGCGCGCTCGGCCAATCGGTCGTGGTCGAGAACCGCCCAGGCGCCGGCGGCACTTTGGGCGCGCGCGACGTCGTCAATGCCGAGCCCGACGGCTACACGCTCACCGTGGCGCAGAATCAATCCGTTTTTCATGAAAGACGCCGGTTACGATCCGCGCAAGGATCTGCAAGCGATCGCGCTGACCGGCGTCGTGCCGCTCGCTTTGGTGGTGCCGGCCAGCGCGCCGTATTCCACCATGGCGGAGTTCGTGAAATTTCTGCGCAATCCCGATCGGCCGGTGACATTCGCGTCGGCCGGGATCGGCACGCCGGGTCACCTTGCCGGCGAATTATTGAAGCTTAAGCTCAACAACA
>JBPYFG010000580.1:0-10286 GCA_051986365.1 Xanthobacteraceae bacterium | reverse complement strand
GTGTGATTGACAATGTCGTCGACCGTGCGCGGGCGATTGTAGAACGCCGGCACGATCGGCGCGATCACCGCGCCGATCTCGGCCAGCACCGTCATGCTGCGCAAGTGACCGACATGCAGCGGCGTCTCGCGAATGGCGAGCACCAGCCGCCGCTTTTCCTTCAACACCACGTCGGCGGCGCGCGACAACAGCGATGCGGTGACTCCGCTTGCGATCTCGCTCATGGTGCGGATCGAGCAGGGGGCAACGATCATGCCTATGGTCGGAAACGAGCCGGAGGAAATTGCCGCACCGATATCAGTGACGGGATAGTGCACGGAAGCCAGCGCGCGCACGTCTTTCGGCTTGTAATCGGTCTCATAGGTGAGCGTCATTTCCGCCGATCGGCTCATGACCAAATGCGTCTCGATCTCGGCTTTGCGCAGCATTTCAAGCAATCGCACGCCGTAGACGGTGCCCGAGGCGCCAGAAATCCCCACAATAAGCCGCGCGGCCGCCTTCGCCATGCCCAACCTCGTTTATCGACGTTTCCCAATGACTTGTGCCATGGGGCGAGGTGCGGTGCCAGTAGGGTCAGGGCGCGGCGAAGTCCTCGAACTTGATGGCCTCGAACGCGCTTACGAGCCGGTCCAGTGCAGGTTTTGGAAAGCGTGCGCCGAGCACGCGCTCATAGGCGGCAAGGTTTGCCCGCGCGGCGGCCGGCGGACGAGCCTCGCTGCCGCCTGGGGCGGAGCGGCTGCGGGCATAGAGCGCGTCCTGCTGCAGGCGTTCCGCTTCAAGCTCGATCGCCTTGATCTTGGTGCGAAACGCCTCCTGCTTGCCGGCTTCGACCAGGGTCGGCGCGGCTTTGAGTTTGCGGCGGACTTCGCGGATCGGGATGATGGCGAGATCGCGCCAACTCCGGACTGCTTGGTCCAGTTCTTTTATATTATCCGCCGACAATTGCCGCCCGTTGGCCGCTAGCCACAACAGAAACAGCATGAGATTGACGTCGCCGCCGCAATCGTCTTGCATCGCGATGCAGGCTTCGGCGACACCGGCCTGCCGATAGAAATGCAGCGAAAAGCGCCAGAATGGCGTGTCGGTCGGCTTATGCGTCGGTTGTTCAGTCATTGGACCGATGATTGCCAAAGATTGACTGTCATTCCGGATCGCCGCAAAGCGGCGAGTCCGGAATCCATAACCACAGTGCCGTGAGTATGGATTCCGGGCTCGCGGGCAAGAGCCCGCGCCCCGGAATGACGGCGCTACGCCGTCTTGATGCCGAGATCGGCCATTTCCTTCGCATAAGCGGCGTCCATGCGCGGCGCAATGCCGTGCTTGGCCAGTTCGGCCGCGAAGATGCGGCGGATTTCTGGTTTCTCGTCGATATAGTCGATCTGATCGCCGCCGGCGCGCCGGCTGATCCAGGCCTTCGGAACGCCCTGCGCGTTGCGGACGGCGACACCCTCATGCTTGAAGGCGAGGTAACGCGCCGGCGTCGCGCCGGTGTTGAAGTGCTGATGAAACCACATGTTCGGCGGCACGATGAGCGTGCCGATCTCCCAATCGTAGCGCTGCGGCTCCTCGCCTTCGGGCCACATCAACGAATAGCCGTCGCCCGAGAGTACGATGACATGCGCGCCCGGCCCGTGCGCGTGACCTTTTTTGTACGTGCCGATCGGAAACTGCGAGATGTGGCTGTTCATCGAGCCTTTGGCCATGTTGAAACGGATATGGCCGCCGCCGGCGCCGCGCTCGGTCGCGGTAATGAGCGGAATATTGATCGCATCTGGCACGAAATTCGTGGTCAGCAAAAATCCCTTCTGCTCGCCTTTGGAGGAAAAATAATCCGGCTCGCCGGCGAAACGGTCCTTGAAGTCGTAGTTGGTGTTGAAGATGAAATCGAGATCTTCGTAGAGATTGACGACCGGCGGCGCGTTCGTCACCGCGACGTAGCGCGCCGGATCGCGCCCCGACCCGTTGAAATGCTGGTGATGGCAATTCAGCGGAATCGCGAACAGCGCGCCTTCTTTCCATTCGAAGGTGATCCGCGCGCCGGCATCGTTCCACACCGTAGTCGAGCCGCGGCCGCCGAGCACGAGAACCATCTCTTCGTATAATTGCCGATGCGGCGCCAGACTCTTGCCCGGCGGGATCTCCATCACGTAACAGTCGTTCGAGGTGCGCGAGGCGTCGTGGTTGAGAAACACGGCGCTGCCGCCGCGCCGCGCCCACGGCTTGAGCGCCACTGTGCGCAGATTGCGCACATAAAATGATGGGATGATATCGAGCCCCTCGGCCTTGACCCAGCGGGTATACGGCGTTTCCTTCTCGGTTTTGAACTTGTTGGCCAGCTCGTCTGAGACGAGCGCATTCTTTTTGGTAATCTCGGCCATTAGGCATTCCCTCTATATATGTTGATCTAAAATCGCGCAGATCGGCCGCAAAATCCAGATAGCTCTAGGTTCGATGCTTGTGATTCGCATGAGCGTGGCTGTGCGCGTGGCTGTGGCCGCGCTCATGTGAATGTTCGTGATCATGCGCATGAACATGTTCATGGTCTTGCGCATGATCGTGCTCGCGGTGGTGCAGACGCTGCCGCGGCCGTGGGCCGCGCGGATCTTCGCTGAACACCAGCGATTTGATCGTGACCGGTACGGTATAGGACGGCATGCGGATCCGGCCGAGATCGATATAGTCGAAATCCCACAGCACCACGCCGTCGATGATCAGAAGATCGCCGCCGATATGGCATTCGTCGCGGAGGAGATGGCCGAGCGTCTGCGCCACGTCGCCGTCTAGCATGACGTAGAGCGGCAGGCGTTTGGCAACCCGCTCGGCGAGACCGCGCTTGATCCCTTCGGCGAAAGCGAGAAGCCGCGGGTGGGACGGCGCACCGCTCCAGCGCAAGGCGAGCGCAATGTCGCTGTCGGTGTCGTCAAGGTCGAACGCAGTGATGTGGCTGCGGATCGCGCGGGCGAGTTCGTCCGGATCGATCCGCTCTGGACAGACAAACGGCGGAAGCAGCACCTGCAGATTGCGGCGCGGCAGCAACTTGCCGGGCGCGGAAATGTAGCTGGTATTGCCGGAAAGCTGCACGCTATATTCGGAGGCACCGAGCGCGGTGGCGCGAATGCACTCGCCGGCCGGCAGCACCGGCCAGGGTAAGGCACCGCTATCAATGCGCGCCCGAATGGCGCTACCGAGGCGGCGGCCAAGATCGCCGAAATCGCGATCTTCGCGCCCGTAAACGTACTCAGCGACGCCGCCGGAAAACATCACCGCATCGACGCTACCAAGGTCGGCGATCGGATCGGTCAGATAAAGCCGGGCGATGTCGGGCGGCAAGGGCCGGATGCGGATCGCCGCGACCAGCGCATCGGCCATTGCCTCGGCGACTTTCTGTAAATCGGCGGCCTCGACAATGTCGCCGCGTTGCCACGCGAAACCGGCGCGCGCGGCGTGATGTTTCCCCGCTGGATCAAACCGCACGATGCGGCCTTGCTCGATCACTTGGAGGCGGCCGCCGATATGGATCGCGGCAGTGGCGATGACCTTGCCGTTTTCGACAAGGCCAAGCTTGGTGGTGCCGCCGCCGATATCGACATTGAGGATGCGCTTTGCTTGGTCGCTCGATACACGCGCCGCGCCAGAGCCATAGGCGGCTAGCATCGCCTCCATATGATGGCCGGCGGTGGCGGTGACGAACTCGCCGCCGTTCTCCGACAGGATCGCCGCGATCCTTTGCGCATTCTCACGCCGCAGCGCCTCGCCGGTTAGGATAACGACGCCGGTATCGATCTTGTCGGGCGGCAGTCCCGCCGCGACATAGGCATCGTCGATGATCGCGCCGAGCCTTAAGTCGTCGATGCGCTCCTCGCTCTGATAAGGCGTGAGCGCCACCTGCGATTGAAACAGCGTGTCGCGCGCGACGACGTAATAACGGCTGGTCAGATCCTCGGCTAGTCGCCGCAAATGCACCCGCGAGAAGATGACTTGCGTGCCTGAAGAGCCGATATCGATGCCGACGGTGGTCAGCGCGACGTTATCCTGCTGCCACAACGGATTGTCTTCGGCCGGGCCGTCGTCGTCGAAATCATGGTCGTGATCATGATCGGCGTCGTCGCCATGCACATGCGCCACCTCCCGGCCATAAAGATGATCGGCCAAGGTGTGCGGCGCTTTGGGTTTTTCCTCTTCGGCCATCCGGTTCGCTGTTTGGCGTCTTCATCCCCCGCGCCGGATCGGCCGTCAATAGTACGGCGCCGCAAATCCCGAAATGCGGCCGCGCAATGCCGATTTGCGGAGAATTGTTGGAAAAATCGCCATGTTTGTCGCACAGCATACGGTGTCTGACAGACGCAGTCGGCTGCACGGGTTACGCTGTCGACGAACATCGCCAGGCTGCGGTACCGCCGTCGCCGGCGCGGTGCAAATAAATACTGGCCCATAGGGCGGGCGAGGCTTTAACCTTGGCATGAAGCTATTTCAACCGGATCAAGGCTGCACTGGCGGGTCATGACGGCAAGCCGCTGGAATTTGCGGAACTTTTCCACGTCCGCGATGTTCCGCCTGCTGCGGGGAAGCGTAAGTACAATGCGTGCTCAGGGCTCAAAGATCGCCTCGGCAAAGCAGGCTTTCGAAGCCTTCATTGGTATTGACCAAGGCGTGCTCGATTCGATTCCGACGGGCTTGTCTGTCTGCCGCGCCAACGGCACGCTGGTACGCTACAACAAGCGCGCGGTCGAGCTGTGGGGCCGGGCGCCGCAGCTCGGCGATACCGGCGAATTCTCAGAGACGAATTTCCGCCGTTACACCGCGCAAGGCCTGCCGCTGCCATTCGCCGCCAGCCCGGTCGCGGTGGCGCTGTGCAGCGGCGTGCCGGTGCGCGGTGTGGAGCTCGTGATCGAGCGGCCGGACGGTTCGCGAGTCTCGGTCTTGATGAACGCGGCCCCGCTGAAAGATGCAGAAGGCCGCATCGACGGCGCGGTCTGCAGTTTCCAGGAACTGACCGAGCGAAAGCGCGCCGAGGAGGCATTGCGCGCCAGCGAGGCGGAGCTGCAATCGGTCATCAATCGCACACCGTTCATGCTGGTGCGCTGCGGCCGCGACCTGCGCTACCTGTTCGTCAGCGAGGCCTATGCCCATCTCATCGCTCGCGAGCGCGACGAAGTGATCGGCAAGTCCATTGACGAGGTGATAGGCCCGCGCGGTCTGCGCACGCTGCAGCCCTATATCGATGCGGTGTTGAACGGCGAGTCGGTCGATTTCGAATGCGAATTGCAATTCCCGCACAGCGGCGTCCGCAGGCTCGCCATCGCTTACCGGCCCGAACGCGACAGCGCCGGCAATGTCGAAGGGTGGATTGCCTCACTCCTTGACGTCACTGACCAGCGCAGCGGCGAAGAGGCGCGCCGGCAGCTCGCCAGCATCGTCGAATCGTCCGACGATCCGATCATCAGCGAGGATCTCACCGGCTGCCTCGTCAGCTGGAATCCGGGCGCCGAGCGCCTGTTCGGATATTCCGCAGAAGAAATGATCGGCAAACCGATCAGCACGATTATTCCCGATCATCTCCAAAGCGAGGAGCCGCGGTTCCGGGAGCGCATCAAAGCGGGCGGGCGCATCGAGCACTACGAGACCATCCGGTGCTGCAAGGACGGCCGGCTGGTCGACGTTTCGCTCACCGTGTCGCCGATGCGGGACGAATACGGCACGATCGTCGGCGCCTCGAAAATCGCCCGCGACGTAACCGCGCGCAAGCGCGCGGAAACGGTCGTGACCAGGCGCGCCGACGAGCAGGCGGCGCTGTATCGCTTCACCAATCGGCTCTATCGAGCCGAGTCGATCAAGGACATCTATGAGGCGACGCTTGACGCGATCATGGACGCGATGCATTGCAGCCGCGCCTCGATCCTACGCTGTGACTCCGACGGCGTGATGCGATTCGTCGCCTGGCGCGGCTTGTCCGACGGCTACCGGTGCGCCACCACCGGGCATTCGCCGTGGACGCTCGACGACGCCAATCCCGAGCCGGTCTGCATGACCGACGTCGATCGCGCCGAGCTTGATGCGCCGCTCAAAACCATCTTCAAGCAAGAAGGGATCCGCGCGCTCGCCTTCATCCCGCTGATGGCCGAAGGCCGGCTCGTCGGCAAATTCGTGGTCTATTACGACACGCCGCGGGCATTCGACGGCGAGGCGATGGAGCTTGCTCTGACGCTGGCGCGGCAACTCGGCTTCGCCGTCGAGCGCATGCGCGCCGAACAAGCGCGCCTGAGCATCCAGGCCGAATTGCGCATGCTCAGCGAACGGCTCGAGGAGGAAGTCGAACGCCGCACGCTTGAGCGCGATCGCATCTGGAACGTGTCGGAAGACCTGCTCGCGGTGTCGAATTTCGAGGGCTATTTTCTTTCCATTAATCCGGCCTGGACGCGGCTCCTCGGCTGGACCGAAGACCAAATCAAATCCATGCATGTCAGCGAGCTGCGCCATCCCGAGGATGCGCCGGCCTCGATCGCCGGCCGCGCCCAGCTCGCCCATGGCGCGAACAGCGTGCGCATGGAAAATCGTTTCCGGCATAAGGACGGATCATGGCGCTGGCTGCAGTGGACCATGACCGCCAGCAAGGGCCTGCTCTATGTCGCCGGCCGCCATGTCACCGCCGAGAAGGAGGCCGCCGCGGCGCTCGAGCGCGCGCAGCGGCAGACCGCGCATCTGCAAAAGATGGATGCCATCGGCCAATTGACCGGCGGCATCGCCCACGACTTCAACAATCTATTGATGATCGTCAGCGGCCACGCGCAGAGCTTGAAAAAACGCTTAAAGGACGCCAAGGACGTCCGCGCGTTGCAGGCGATTGAAATGGCGGCGGCGCGCGGGGAGAATCTCACGCGTCAGCTGCTGTCGTTCTCGCGCACCCTGCCGCTGAGCCCGACCGTGATCAATCCGGCAGAGGCTATTCACGCCATTCGCGATGTTTTAGCGGGCTCCATGCACGTCAATATCCAGTTCCAGATCGACGTACCGAAATCGACCTGGCCGATTTGCGTCGACAAATCCGAACTTGAACTGGCGCTGGTCAATCTCGCGGTCAATGCGCGCGACGCCATGCCTGACGGCGGCCGGATTACGATCGCGGCGGAGAACGTTCACGTCCGTTCCGGCGACTTGCCGGAAGACATTGGCGGCGATTTTGTGGCGCTGAGCGTCGCCGATACCGGCAGCGGCATCCCGCCGGATCTCGTGTCGCGTGTGGTCGAGCCGTTCTTCACCACTAAGGCGCCGAACAAGGGTACCGGGCTCGGCCTGTCTCAGGTTTACGGCTTCGCCCGCCGCTCGGACGGTACGGTCACGATCACGAGCGAGCTCGGCCGCGGAACCAAAGTGACAGTGTACCTGCCGCGCAGTCACGCGGCGCTGGCGGCGCCATTGCCGCCGGACGAGGCCGACTATGCCGCGCTCGACCGGCGCACCATTCTGGTGGTCGAAGACAATGCCGACGTCCGGCGCGTTGCGGTCTCGCTGCTTGAGCAGCTCGGCTACCGCGCCATCGAGGTGGAAACCGTTGCCGCCGCGCTCGACGTCATCGCTTCCGGTAAACACATCGACCTCGTCTTCAGCGACGTTGTATTGCCCGGTCCGGACGACGGCCTGGCGCTGGCGCGCATGCTCGCCGATCGCTACCCGCAGATTCCGGTGGTGCTCACCACCGGCTACACCAAAGTGTTCGACGCTGATCCCGAATTTCCAGTTTTGCGCAAACCCTATCAGATCTCGTCGCTAGGCCGCGTGATCCACGACGCGCTCAATCGGGTGATGCCGTCGCCCTCGATGGTGGCGAGCTGACGCACGGCCGCAAATCATTTCCGATTCCTTTTTCAATCGTTCAGTCCCGTCGCCCAAGTGGCGACCGCGGTCATTGTTCTGCTTTAAATTGATCGTCTTTGGCAAAAAATCGGTGCCATCGAAAGAAGGAATTCAACATGGTCACGTTCGAACTTGAAATCCGCAAAATGCAGCAAAGTATTTTACCAATCGGCGCCTTCGTCGCCGCAATGTTTTGCGTCGCCGCCGCTCAAGCGCAGACCACCGAGCCGAAATCTTCGTCAGAAGCGCGCGTCATCGTCGTCGGCGAAGGCAGCGTCACCGTGGCGCCAGACTATGCCCGCATCAGAAGCGGCGTCAGCACCAATGCCAAGACTGTGAAAGAGGCCAGCGATACCAATGCAAAGCTCATGGCGAATATACTAGCGACACTTGCGGATGCGGGGATTGCAAAGAAAGACATTCAGACGTCGGAATTTTCAATCGAGCCGGTTTACACATCGCCGACCCCGCCCGGCGGGCCGAAGCTCTCCGGCTATCGCGTTTCGAACCAAGTCAACGTGACTATCCATGACATCTCGCAAGTGGGCGAGGTTCTCGACCGTCTGGTCAAAGCCGGTGCGACCGATGCCGAGAACATTGCGTTTCTCGTTTCCAACCGCGAAAAAGCGCTCGACCAGGCGCGTGAGGCGGCGGTTGCCAATGCCCGGCACAAAGCTGACCTCTATGCACACGCCTCAGGTCTCAGCCTTGGCCGCGTTAGCTGGATCACTGAGAGTGCGGGTTTTGAACCACTTCTTCCGCGAGCACGACTAGAGGCGAGGCAAGCGTCGGCGTCGGTGCCAATCGAAAGTGGTGAGGACACGATAACGGCGCGCGTCACCGTCGGCTTCGACATCGCCCAATAATTGTTTCGGTCAGGCCGGACAGTTCTGCCGATGCGCGAATGGTGCGAGCGCGGACGCCTTGCCCGTCCGCCGAGGGACCGCTATATCGGGAACGCCGCCGCGCGGCGGCACGTTTTCGCTGGCGCATCTTGGCCCGGCGAAATGGTGGAAGTGCCTAACCTTCGCTTCCTCGGTTAGGGCGCATAGCTCAGTTGGTAGAGCAGCTGACTCTTAATCAGCGGGTCCAAGGTTCGAGTCCTTGTGCGCCCACCACGAAATCAAGCACTTAGCGCAATATCGCTTGAAAGCTTCCGCTCCGGTAAGCGCCGGGTAAGCAAAAGCATCAGCGGGTAAGCAAGCTGCGCTTAATTGGCTTGATAGCAAGGGCGATATCGAACAATAGCGACGACGCGACGCCATGAATACCATCGACCAGATGGGAATCGTCATTGTGATCGTCTTGCTTGTGTGGCTGTTCGTAGGCGAGCGGTGACGGTGCAGACCCAACATTTTGCCGGGTAAGCGCTCCGGTAGGCAGCGGAAGGGCAAATGCCAATCACAAAATGCGCGTTTAGGGGTTGCGACGCGACTACTGAACAGCCCGCAAAGGACGGTTGGACGGTCCTTGAAAGCTGGCGGGGCCTTGTGGAGGGATACTATTGCCCTGCTCACGCCGACGCTATTGAGAAGCCACCTGACGGTTTCCGAAATACCCGGCAAAAACCCTCGGATTAATTTTCCGGGGGTTTTATTTTTCCTTCGCTCCTGCGTAGCCAAATTAAACCGATGACGGCCCAAAAGAGCGCAAACACAAAGAAGATTTCTATTTCGGTCATCGTGCCCCCCATCTGGCACGTCCCAACAGATCGAGACTTTCGTACATGAACCCCGTAGCTAGAATATCTATTCCCGTACCTTGCTAATTTTAAAGAAACTACAAAAATCTAAGTAAATTGATGCGTTGCCATGCGCCATCGCAAGCTGCACCCGGTCACTGCCGATCATCGCCGCGAAATCGATATCCGCACGCTGACCAAAGCGGGCGCATTTCGCCAGCCGATGCGGTTTCCGTTTCAGCATCTCGAAGTCATCGCGCCCGATCATGTCCGGGTTTTTCGCGTCGGGTAGAAAAGCCGTCAGTCGCCGCAGATCATCGCCGTGCAGTGGCGTCAAATGACCTTCGGCCACAAGCCGTTTTTTATTTGCCCGCGATGCAATGCACGGCGCGTTTTTCTTTATTTCGACACGCTGCAAGTGTATTGTCGGACGTGCGCCGATCTTTGGTATTGGTGCCAGCGCAAGCATCGCCGCACGCGGTTATTGTCTCGCTCACATAAACTGCGCCTCGCGCTACACGCACGCCCATTTCACCGACACCACCATTCGCGCCGGGCTGAACTATCAATTCCACTGATCTGATTACGGTTTGCACAATAGCTCCGGGCAGCTTGGCGATATTCGCCGCGATCCGCCGCGCCCCATCGCGCGCGAGGCTTGGTCACAGACTTGGTCTAGCTTCTTTAATGGACGGTACGGTTGCCCCGCTGCCGTTCCAATTAGCGCCCCTTTCTTCTTCGAGAGCAAAACAGC
>JBPYFG010000579.1:0-4458 GCA_051986365.1 Xanthobacteraceae bacterium | reverse complement strand
CTGTTCCTGCTGCCGATCATTCTGATGTACACGGCGTGGTCGTATTGGATATTCCGCGGCAAAGTCCATGCCACTGCCGGCTATCATTGAGTAAAGAGTGGGCATCGCACCGAGAATGCGCATGCCGCGTGGGACAAAATCGTTCACGCGCGATGCCCACGCCGAACCAATAGTTCAGACGATTTTGACCACCCTACAATCCTGCGTTTTGTTGTAGCTTTATCTGCTCGAAGAAGAGGCGGCACGGCTATGACGAGAACCTACCGTGAAATTGCAATAGAGCGAATGCTGGGAACCGTCGAAGAAGCGATGAGTCAAGCTATTGACTGGTGGGGAGACCTGCCGAAGCCGATGAAGGAAGCGATCGAGCAGTTTCGCACCCAACTTGAAGCGGCAATCGATTCCGTAGAATTTGTCAAAAGGGCACTCGACCGGCCAGTGCACGAAACTGACCGCGGCAAAGGCCCTGCCTGAGGTTTACGGTGTATGAGTCCGCTTCAGCGTGACGCGTGGGCAAAATCGTTCACGCGCGATGCCCACGCGGAACCAAAAGTGCGGACGATTTTGCCCGCGCCCTACAATGCGTGCTAGCGCGTTGCGGCCGCGGCGGTCGTGGGAGCGGGTGCCGCCGCCACACTGCCCGGCCTGATCACCGCCCAACCGATCCGCAACGGCACCATGCGTCCCTGCACCGGACGGTCGAATGTGCGCGGCACTTCGGGCACGAGATCCGGAAAATAAGCTTTGATGTCCGGCGGCGGCGTCGGCGTAGTGTCGGCGGCGACCCAGACCACGATCGCGCCTTTATTGCGGATGTCGTCAGCTGTCACCCAGGGCGAACGCTCCGGCGCGGCATCGAAAAGGACGCTGGGCCGGCTCGGCGCCGCAAGCGCAATCAGCGCCGCGGTGCGCGGATCGCCGGTGACGATTGCCAGCGGCTGGCCGGTGCGGCGCTCAAAGCTTTCGGCGAAGAAGCGACCCATCGCGCGCGCCGGCTGGGATATTTTCAGATCCGTGCCCACGGCCCACGGCAACAGGAAGATCAATAGCGGTATGAAAGCCGCCGGCACGAGCAACAATCCGGTCCAGGCGAAGCCGAGCACGCGCTGGTGATAAAGTGCAATGCTGTCGCCCGCGACCATCACGACGGCAAGCCCAGAGAGCACAACGAGCGGCGCTGCGCCGCCGATCGGCGCTGATCGGCCAATCGTCACCGCGATGATGGTTGCGACCAGGGCCGGAGCGACCGCCAGCACTTTGACGAAAGTTCCGGCGAACGCCTCCACCGGCTGGCGCTGTAATGGCCGCGCCGGCGTCGCGCGGCTTCCCGGCCAGCCCACCGCAAGCACGACCAGGATGGCGAGCCCGGCATGGGCGAGCGCAAGCGCGATCAGGATCCGTAACCAAGCCACCGTATTGTCGCCTGCACTCGCGGCGCGCCGCAATGTCCGCAAGATCGGAACGAGGCTGTCGGCGATTCCCTCGAGCCACAACAGATGCAGAAATAAAAACAAAGCGAGCCCGACGGCAACGATCCACGGCTCGGTTGATTGCAGCGTGGTGCGTCCGCGCTCGGTCAGCACGGTGAAGGCGACGAGCGTACCCAGCAGGATCAGCGCGGCGTCACTGGTCAGAAGAAGAAGCGCCGCCGCAGCGCCCGCGACATACCAGGAGAGTTTGTTTCCCTGTACGACCGCCTGCCAGTAATGCAGCAGCGTCATCGCCCAAAGCGCCATCGCCAGGATTGGCGGCCCAAAATCGGGAGTCGGCACCGTCAACAGCGCGATGCCGATCATCAACAGCACGGCGATCGCCCCGTGCGCCGATCCAATCAGCGCGCGGCCGAGCGTGAATACGCACCAATAGGTGACAACCACGCAGATCTGCGACAACAGGTAAACGCCGAGCAAGCCGGCAATGCGAAAGGCGATTTCGCCGAGCCAGTATGCGAGCGGCGGACCGACGCCACTGGCGAGGCGGAATTCATGGCCGACGGCGAGAAGTTGAGCGAGATCGCCAGGCGGCGCGAAATAGAACGCTGCCGGCACCACGAGCCAAATGAAGGCTTGCGTCAGCGCGGCAAACCAGAACATCAGCTGCGGCCGTGAGCGCAGGAGTTCGAGATAAAGCGGTACGAAAAACATCGTGGCGAACCCGATCGCGCCGGACTATAGCGGCAATACGTCGGCGATGGCATCGTCGGCGTCGGCGAAATTGCCAAGCCCCAGTTCGCCGAGCGCGATTGCCACCGGCGAAAACGACCGGCGATGGTGGATCGTCGGACCGAGCCGGTCCAGCGCTTCGAAATGTTCGGGCACGCTGTAGCCCATATGCCGCTCGAAGCCATAGCCAGGGTGGGCGGCGCCGAGGCAGGCCATCAGCCGGTCGCGCGTGACCTTGGCGACAATCGAGGCGGCGGCGATCGAGGCGACCAGACCATCACCGCCGATGACCGCCTGACAATCGCAGCCGGCGTCGATGCGGTCGCGGCCGTCGACAAAAACGAGCGCCGGCTTCACCGGCAGCGCCGCCACCGCCCGCGCCAACGCCCACAACGACGCGCGCAGAATATTGTCGCGGTCGATACGGGCCGGCGGCGCCAGCGCCACCGCGACCTGGGCGCGCGCGCAGATGCGCTCGTAGAGCACGGCGCGGCGTCCCGGCGTGAGCCGCTTGGAATCGTCAAGGCCGCGGGGAATGTTGTCGGGATCGAGAATGACGGCGGCCGCGACCACCGGGCCGGCGAGCGGCCCCCGCCCCGCCTCGTCGCATCCGGCGATCGGCCAAACGCCGCGCTTAAGCGCTGAGCGTTCGCGCCGGAAGGTCGGCCGGGTGATAATCTCCTCGCCCAGCGGCAGGCGCGGCGCGGCGTCCTTTGCCGCGTTCTTGCTCTTACCTTTGGCCGCATTCTTGCGAACGGCGGAATTCGAGGGCGGCTCTTTGCCGCCATTTTGTGCGCGCGCGGATGCGGGACGATTCATGCCCGCCATGATGAGCATGCGCCGCCGCCGCGCGCAATGCGGGATTCACGGCTAAATCAACATTACGATCCTGCTTGATTTTCAAAACAGATCGAGCTGTTCGGCGGAGGGTCGCGGCGGCTTAAAATGTTCGGTCGTGGTTTTCACGCTGCTCAAATTGAACCCGAGCCGCTCGCACGCCACTTCGAAACGCCGGCCGATCATCCAGGCGATCGGACCGGAGCCGGTCTGACGCTTGCCCCACGTCGAATCGTAATCCTTGCCGCCGCGGGTCTCGCGGATGAGATTGATGACATGGCGATAGCGGTCGGGAAAATTCTCGATCAACCATTCGCGGAACAAATCCTTTAGTTCCAGAGGCAGCCGCAACAGCACGTAGCCGGCGTGGCGCACGCCGGTCTCAGCGATTGCCTCCAGAATGCGTTCAATCTCGGCATCGTTGATTGCCGGGATGACCGGCGCGACCAAGGCCGAAGCCGGCACATCGGCTTTGACCAATTCGCGCAACGCGCCGAGGCGGCGCTGCGGCGTCGAAGCGCGCGGCTCCATCACCCGGGCGAGTTTCGGATCGAGCGTCGTGACCGAAATCGCCACTTTGACCAAGTCGCGTTTGGCCATGCGCGTGAGAATGTCGAGATCGCGCAGCACCAGAGCAGATTTGGTCACGATGCCGACCGGATGACCGGCCCGATCGAGAACTTCCAGGATGCGGCGCATGATCTGAAAGCGTCGCTCGATCGGCTGATACGGATCGGTATTGGTACCGATTGCGATCGTCTTCGGCGAATAATCCGGCGCTGACAATTCGCGCTCGAGCAGTTCGGGCGCATTCGGCTTCATGAACAATTTCGATTCGAAATCGAGCCCGGGCGACATACCGAGATAGGCATGCGTGGGCCGCGCAAAACAATAGACGCAGCCGTGCTCGCAGCCCCGATACGGATTGATCGAGCGATCGAAGGAGAGATCGGGCGAATCGTTGCGGGTGATGATCTTGCGGGTGGCGTCGATCGTCACGGTCGTCTTGAACGGCGGCAGCTGTTCGGATCCTTGCCAGCCGTCGTCGAAGGCGACCCGCGCCAACGGCTCGTAGCGGCCGGACGCGTTCGAGGCCGTGCCGCGGCCGCGCCGGCGTTCGCGGTCGACGGCTGCGCCCATCTCGCCCGCCGGCGTGGAGGGAAGCGGTGCCGGCGGGGGTTTCAACGCGGATGAACGACGCATCGTTACAGCTCCGGGCAGAAAGCTAACGCGCGATCTAGAACAAAACAAGAACAATTATTCGTGATAAGGGGACAATGATTCACGCCAGCCGAGACCATCTGGCAGCATCCAAATACTTGACTTAGTCAACTATCTGGACAACCCTGCACGCATGAATAGCGAGGCAGCCGAAACGAACGATGAGCGGATCGCCGCGGTGCGCCGCTTCAACCGTTATTACACCCGGCAGATCAGCGTTTTGCGGAAGACATTTCTC
>JBPYFG010000578.1:0-5068 GCA_051986365.1 Xanthobacteraceae bacterium | reverse complement strand
GGCACCAGACTTTTCTTCACCGTTCCCAGCCAGATTTTCGCAACCCTGTGGCAGATGTTCGCCACTGGCACGATCTGGGCGCCGCTTGGTGTGAGCGCCATGGCATTCGCAATCGGTCTTGCCTTGGCGATAGCCGTGGGTCTGCCGCTCGGCATCCTGCTCGGCCGATCGGCCACGCTCGAGGCGATGTTCGACCCGTTTGTCACCGCGCTCAATGCCACGCCGCGGCTGGTTTTTCTGCCGCTCTTGATGCTGTGGCTGGGGATCGGCTTGTGGTCGAAAGTCGCCGTCGTTTTCACCGGCGCGCTATTTCCGCTTTTGATCAATACGCATGAAGGCGTGCGCAATGCCGATAAGCTCTTGATCAATGTCGTTAGGTCGTTCGGCGCCTCGGGCTTCGATGTCGCGCGTCTCGTCGTCATCCCGAATGCGCTGCCGTTCATTGTCGTCGGGCTGCGGCTTGCAATCGGCCGCGCCATACTCGGTGTGGTGGTGGCGGAATTTTTCGGCGCCCAGGAGGGGCTCGGCGTCGTGATGGTTCGCGCCGCCAGCAGCTTTGACGTCAATGTCGTATTTGCCGGGCTGGTCGTGTTCGCAGCGCTGTCGCTTTTGATGACGGGCCTGGTGAAGATCATCGAGGACCGGATGAGCCGCTGGCGCCCGCAACGCGCCGAGAGCGAATGAGTGCTTAGTCATCCGCTCGTCCCCGCGAAAGCGGGGACCCAGCAGCTTTGTCCGGTAATTCAACGAAGTCCGGATTCCCGCCTTCGCGGGAATGAGCGGGAAGGATGCAGCTCAATTCGATTTCGCCGGTGCTGCGATATTGGCCGGCACGTAATTCATTTCCTTCAGCGTCGATTCGAGGAGAGAGCGGGCCAAGAACTGCTCCGGATCCGGCAGCGGCTTGTCGGCCGGCCATTGTCGCGCGGCAATCATGGTGAGCCGTCGCGATTCCAAAATTTCCCGGAACAGATCCGGCGGCATCTCGGCGCCGAACGAATCATGGAGCTGATCCCAGATCAGGCCGGCTTCCTCGTCCGATTTGATGCTGCCGATGTGATGCTCCATCACCTTGATTGAGCCTTCTTTGTTGGTGCGGAAATACATCACCGCTTTGGCGATTGCGCGGATGATTTTTTTCGCGGTGTCGGGATGCTGCTCGACCAGGCTTTGCATACACCAGACCGTGCCGCCGGCGCGCGGGATGTAATCGCCGGTGCGTAACAAAATTTTTAGTCCGGCCGCGGCGGCAACGACGGCGTGCGGGATGGATAGCAGGGCACCCTGAATGTCGTTGTTGACCATGGCGGCGATGCGCTCGGGCTCGCCCTGAAACGAAATCACCTTGTAATCGCGCCCCGCATCCATCTGAAAGAAGCGGTGTAGCACTGCTTGGCCTTCATCATAATCGGCGCCGCCGGGACGGCCAAAGCCGAGTGTCCTGCCCTTAAGGTCCTCCGGCTTGGCGATGTCCTGACGTACGGTCAGCGTCCATTGCGACTTGAGCGATTCGCCGACGATGTACATGATCTTGGCGCCGCTCAGCGCCGCTTGTGCGCCGCCTGATGGAATCGGCGCGCAATCGAGATTCCCAGAAATGACGGCTGACACGATGGAGCTCGCCGGCAATTCGACGAGCGTCGCATCAAGGCCCTCGGCTTTGAAGAAATCCTCATCCAGCGCCACATAGGTCGGAATGTGGAACCCGTCGCCGCCGATGACCTTTCCCATCGTCAACTTGGTCTGGGCGCTGGCGGTTTTCGCCGGCGCCATGGTCAATGCGATGGCTGCGGCGGAAACGAATACGAAGCCTGGCACCCGCATGAGATTCTCCCACATTGGACTGAAGCTGGATGAGTTCGGAACCCAAGCCACAGAGCTTAACACAAGATCGAATTTGATTGCCCAAGACCAGAGACCGCACTGGAGAGGAGGTGTCCCAGCCAGAATGTTGTCATCCATACCCTTGCTTATGCCTGCGGCATTGCGACAATGCGGCTGCCAGTGAGGTCGCGATGAGCTGCTGCGATGAAACGACCGCCCGCGTGCCGAGCACCGATTTCTCCCGGCGCTCGTTGCTCAAGGGCACAAGCCTCGCCGCAACTGTAATTCCCGCAGCGGCGAGCGGCCGCGCTGAAGCACAAACCCGGCAAATCAGGCTCGCCTACTGCAGCCAGCTTCTGTGTGGAGTGCCATACGAAGTCGCGCGCACCGACGGCTATTTCAAGAATCACGGCCTCGACGTGCAGCTCGTTTATACGCGCGGCGGCAATGCCGCAATGCAGGCGCTGATCGGCGGTGCGGTCGACTACGCGGCTACGGCCCTGGACGTCGCCCTGCAGGCTTATGTGAATGTCGGCGCCAATATCCGCCGCTTCGCGGTCACCGGGCGGTTGCCGCTGTTCGCCGTGGTCACCGCGCCCAAAGCCGCAAGCCAGATCCAGTCAATAAAGGATCTTGAGGGAAAGACCGTCGGCGTTTCCGCGCTCGGCAATGCCGACCATTCGTTGACGATTTATCTTCTCAAACAAGCGGGCGCCGATTCTACGAAAGTGCAATTCGCCACCATGGGCGTGAATCTTTTCGAAGCGTTACGCCAGGGTCAGGTCGATGCCGGCGTTGTCCAAGAGCCTGCTTTGACCTTGCTGCGGCGCGCCGGCGCGCGAGTACTTGTGAACGCCATGGACCTTGACGACGCCAAGCGTTATCTCGGTGGCGCCTACGAGTTCATGGGTGTGGCGGTGCGCGGCAAGGAGGTCGATCAGCGTCGGTCGGAAATGGTAGCGCTAACCGCAGCGCTGGCGGATGCGCTCAAGGCGTTGCGCACCATGAACGGGGAGCAACTGACCGCAGCGCTGCCGAAAGAGATGACCACAGGGCTCGATCTCAAAGAATTCGGCGATATTCTCGAGCGTCGCCGCGACGCCTTGTATCCCGAAAGCGTGAAGATCGATGTCGACGCCGGCAAGCGCGTCGAGCAAAGCCTCATCGCCGGCGGATTGATCAAACCAGGCGCGAATATCGCCGGGATCTACGATACCTCAATTGCCGGAGGCTGACGCTGCGCGTTCGCGATCTGACGATCTCGTACGGCGGGGAGCCGGTCCTTGAAGGAGCAAGCCTCGCCGTCGAGGATGGCCGGTTCGTCAGTCTGGTCGGGCCGTCCGGTTCGGGTAAATCGAGTCTGTTGCGCGCCGCGATCGGCTTGCAGCGGCCGCTTTCGGGCGCCGTCGAGACCGGCCTGCCGCGTTCGCAGGTCGGCATCCTGTTTCAGGACGATGCGCTGCTACCGTGGAAGACCGCGCGCGACAATGTCGCGCTTGGGCTTGTTTTGAATGGTATCGACGGCAGGACCGCGCGCGCCGAGGCCGAAGCTTGGCTGGCGCGGCTCGATCTTGCCGGGTTCGGGGATCGCTTTCCGCGCCACTTGAGCGGCGGGCAGCGCAAGCGCGTGGCACTCGCGCAAGTGTTGGCGTTGAAGCCCAAATTGATCCTCATGGACGAGCCGTTCGCTTCGCTCGACGCGATCGTGCGTGCGCGTGTGGTCAAGGACCTCGTCGCGCTGGTCGAGCGCGAGCAGATCAGTGTGCTGCTGGTCACGCACGATCTTGAAGAGGCGCTCAGCCTGTCTGATGAGATTTATCTGCTCTCGCAGGGTCCGCGCGCGCACATCACGCAGCACTACAGTGTGCCGATCGCCCGCCCGCGCGATCCGGTTCGCTCGCGCATGCATCCCGCCTTCGCGCCGCTCTATGAGAAAATCTGGGCCGATCTGTCGCGCGAAGTGGATCCGCGGGCGGAGGCGGCATGATGCTGGGCGCGGCGCGCTATAGCTGGGTTCGCCAGGTTGTGGCCTTGCTGATACTGCTGGCGCTATGGGAAGCGGCGGGACGCGCCGGGATGCTCAATCCGCTTTATCTGCCGAGCCCGAGCCAGATCGGCGCCGCGCTTGTTGACCTTTTCTCCGACGGCCGCATCTGGCCGCATCTTGAGGCGACATTCACCGCCGCGCTCGGCGGCCTCGTGCTTGGCATTGCGGTCGGGGCCGTTCTTGGCGTCGCCGCGGCGCTAGTGCGGTTGGTCGCCGAGCTGCTCGAGCCGGTGATGACGCTGCTCAACGCCGTGCCGCGCGTGATCCTGGCGCCGCTCTTCGTGATCTGGCTCGGCATTGGGATCGCTTCCAAAATCGCACTGTCCTTCATTCTGGTGGCGGTGCTGATCTTTTTCACAGTATTTACCGGTATTCGTCAGGTCGACCGCAGAATGGTCGAGCGCGTGATCACGCTCGGCGGCGACCGCTGGGCGCTGGTCCGCCACGTCTATCTGCCGTCAGTCACCGCCTGGATATTGAGCAATCTGAAGATCGCGGTCGGTTTTGCATTCACCGGCGCGCTGGTGGGCGAGTTCGTGGCGGCGACGCGCGGCCTCGGCTATCTGTTGTCCTTTGCGCAAAGTACCTACAACGCCGCGCTGATGTTCGCCCTGATCGTGCTTATTCTGGTCGTGGTGCTGCTCATTTTCGGCATCGCCGGCCGGCTGGAGAAATATCTGCTGCGCTGGCAGTGAACGCGGTCGCCTTCCCAAAAGGTAACAAATGTGTGTGCTATGACATTTTGTCGCTCGGCGACCGGCGTGCCCATAGCGACGACCGCGCGACGGGCGCGAGATGTTTTGGCATCAAAGGCTTGATCTGCTGCAGAGCGTCCTTTTTCCTTTTTCGGATTTAATCTTGTCAGCGGCAACACTGACACAAATGCGTGATCGGCACATAAAAATCGCAATTTAGGTTCCCGGTAGGTTTACTGATTTCTCATGTCAATTCGCACGATCGGGGGAGAATCGCCGTGGCTCAAGCCATTGAGCGCCATTCAGCTCAGGTGGTTCCGGCAACTGAAAGCGTGCGGCCGAATTCGCAAGCGATCGATCCGCTCGACCGCTTAGCTGAGCTCAGTACCCGGATACGGCCATATTCCACTGAAGCGCTGGCAATCGGTTTGGTCTGTTTGGGCGCAGCCACTGTTCTGCGCCTGATGGGCAGTTGGACCAATTCAGACTTTCTTTTTGCGAC
>JBPYFG010000577.1:0-3445 GCA_051986365.1 Xanthobacteraceae bacterium | reverse complement strand
CAACGGCACCGGATTAGAGGAAAGCGTGTCGAGATAGGCGATTACGTCGGCGCGCTGCTTATCGTTCGACAAGCCGGCAAAGGTCATCGCCGTGCCCGGCGCATAGCTACTCGGTTTGGTCAGCCAGGCATTCAGCGCGTTGAAATCCCAGGTGCCGTTCTTTGATTTCAAGGCCGAGGAATAATTGAAGCCCGATACCGACGCGATCTTGCGCCCGACCACATTGTAGAGATCCGGGCCGATCTTGGGGCCCTGGCCCTCCTGCAAGTTATGGCAGGCCTGACATTGCTTGGCGACATCCGCCCCGCGCTGCGCCGACGCGCTTGCCAAGAGCGTCTCGATCGGCACCGCCGCAGGCGCCGCCGGTGCGGCACCGGCCTGCGGCTGCTCCTCCTTGACCGCGACCTCGTAGCCCGGCTTCGCCGGCTTCTCGGGCGTGAAAATCGCCCCCGCCGCGATATGCATGGCGACGAGGACCAGGCAGGTGCCCAGCAAGGCGCCAAGGATCTTGTTGAGTTCAAACGAATTCATCGCTGGTCGCTCCGCAGGCGGCGGGGTGGTGAGCCCGTATCGGCGGTGGTGGGCGGCGCACAATTAGCCGGTTTGCTGGGCCGGTTGCAACACGTATAAGCCCCATTTTAGGGGCTATGCGCCGCGATGGCTGACGTTCTGATCTTAATTCCCGCTCGCATGGCGGCGACCCGCCTGCCGGGCAAGCCGCTTGCCGATATCGGCGGGGTGCCGATGATCGTGCATGTGTTGCGCCGGGCGCAGGAGGCTGAGGTCGGCCCGGCGGTCGTCGCCACCGACTCGGAAGCCATCGCGGCGGCGGTGGCCAAGGCCGGCGGGCGCGCGGTGCTCACGCGCGCCGATCACACTTGCGGGTCGGATCGGATCTATGAGGCGCTGGAGCAGATCGACGCCGACCGCCGCGCCAAGATCATCGTCAATCTGCAAGGCGAACTGCCGACGCTGTCGCCTACGGCCATTGCCGCGGCGCTGACCCCGCTCAACGACCCGGCGGTGGACATCGCGACAATCGCGGCAGAGATCGCCTTGCCCGAGGAACGCAGCGATCCGAATGTGGTCAAGGTGGTCGGCACGCCGGTGTCGCCAGGGAGGCTGCGGGCGCTGTATTTTACCCGCGCCACCGCGCCGGCAGGCGAGGGGCCGCTCTATCATCACATCGGGCTTTATGCGTTCCGCCGCGCCGCGCTCCAGAAATTCGTCAAATCGCCGCCGTCGCCGCTTGAGCGGCGCGAAAAGCTCGAACAGCTGCGGGCGCTCGAGGCCGGCATGCGCATTGACGTGGCGCTGGTCGATGCCGTGCCGCTCGGCGTCGACACGCCCGCCGATTTGGAAAAAGCCCGCGCCGTGCTAACGGAGCGGTCATGACCGGGAAAAAGCGGGCCGAAAAACGTGACAGGGCGGGAAAACGCGGCAAGATCGCGTTCCAAGGCGAACCGGGCGCCAATTCGCACATCGCCTGCAAGCAGGCCTACCCGGACTACGCGCCGCTTGCTTGCGCCACCTTCGAAGATGCCTTTGCCGCCGTGCGCTCTGGCCGCGCCGCGCTGGCGATGATCCCGATCGACAACTCGGTGGCCGGACGCGTAGCCGACATCCATCACCTGATGCCGGCTTCGCAGCTGCACATCATCGCCGAATGGTTCCTGCCGGTGCAGCATCAGCTCGTGGCGCCGCGCGGCGCGACGCTCCGCACGATCAGGACGGTCGAAAGTCACATCCATGCGCTCGGCCAATGCCGCAGCGTGATCCGCAAGCTCGGCGTCAAGCCGGTGGTGGCGGCCGACACCGCCGGCGCCGCACGCGAAGTCGCCGAAGCTGACGACAGCACCCGGGCGGCTCTGGCCACCAAGCTAGCGGCAAAAATCTACGGCCTTCGCGTTCTCAAGAACGATGTCGCCGACGCCAAGCACAATACCACGCGCTTCATCGTACTGGCGCGCGAACCAAAATGGGCGAGCCGCAAGGAAAAGCGCGTCATCACCACTTTTGTCTTTGAGGTACGCAACATTCCCGCGGCGCTCTACAAGGCGCTGGGCGGGTTCGCCACCAACGGCGTCAACATGACTAAGCTGGAAAGTTATATGGTCAATGGCAGCTTCGCAGCGACGCAATTTTACGTCGATGTCCAGGGTCATCCGAAACAGCGCGCGCTCGAACTGGCGCTGGAAGAGCTCGAGTTCGTATCGCAACCGAAATCGCTGAAGATACTTGGCGTCTATCCCGGGCACCGGTTCCGCGACACGTTCAAGTAAATAGCCGAGCGCGAAAACAGCGCCTTCATCGAATTTCACGTCGTTTTGAGGAACAAAGCCGATGCGCAACGAAGAAGTCAAGGTGCGGCGGACCCTGCAGCTGCGGTTTACGCTGCCGACGTCAGACTCCACGCAGCTGATCGCCATGATCAAAGCGGCCACGCCGTTTTATCAGATGTTCGGCAAGGCCGAGGTCCGCCTGTTACAGAACGTCGACGATCAAAGCAAATTTGTGCAGGAAATCGAATACGAGGCCAACGAAGACTGGGAGTTAAGCCGTCAGCGCATCGCCAGCGATCCGCGCATGCAGGTTTATTTGCAAACCTGGCGCAACCTGTTTCCCGGCGCGCCCGAGATCGACGTTTATCAGGAAGTGTAGGGCGGGCGGGCCGCAACAGACGATTATGCCGGAGGACTGATTACTCCGCCGCTTGCGCGCATGGCATACAATTTGAACTGGACATTTGCGGCAGTTCGAGCCGGACAATCTGACCTGGGTTGCCCTTTATGAACGCCAGTTCGGCGCCGAGGTCATGAGCAATGCCGCGCATCAGCCTCGCACCCGACCCGATTCTTTGTAGCGCTGGGGCGTCAACGTCCAAAGACGTTCCCGCGCCGTCATCGATGATCTCAACGAGCAGGCTCGCCGTGCCCGCCCGATTGCAGTTGATCCAAATGGTTCCCGACTCATCCATCGGATGGGCGTGCTTTATGGAGTTGACCAGCGCCTCAACGACGAATAGGCCGATGGCAGCTGCTTGTTTGGCCGAGATGGTAGCCTGTTCGCCAAAACTACACACAATTTTCGTGTGCTCGGTATCGGTAAGCGAGCACGTAACCGCATCGACGATCTCGCGCAGATACGTGCAGAGCTCCACTGTGCCGCCATGGTTCGTATTCATCAGGAGCCGATGCAGGCGCCCGACCGCATCTATTCGAAGCGACATTTGCTGCAACAGGCGCCGGGTATAGCCGGCGTCGGCTTGCGCCTTTCTTGCGAGCGTCAAAAGTTCGGAGCGTATCAACCCGGCGATGATTGCCAGATTGTTCGCGATGCAATGATGTGCTTCGACGACCGGGTCAGAAACAGGGATGATCTCTACAGCGTCGATCAAAGGCCCTGGCATGACTGAACCCTCACCCTTTTCAGCCTGCACAGGATA
>JBPYFG010000576.1:0-7036 GCA_051986365.1 Xanthobacteraceae bacterium | reverse complement strand
ATTCCGGAGGAGATAATGGCAAAGGTCGCATTCGTCGGGCTTGGAGTCATGGGCTACCCGATGGCGGGGCATCTCAAGGCGAAGGGCGGCCACGACGTCACGGTTTATAACCGCACCGCGGCCAAAGCCGAAAAATGGGTCGCCCAATACGGCGGCAAGAGCGCACCGACGCCGCGGCAGGCGGCCGACGGGCAGGACTTCGTCATGGTCTGCGTCGGCAACGATAACGATCTGCGCGAGGTCATGCTCGGCAAGGACGGTGTGTTTGCCGGCGTGCGCAAGGGCGCCATCGTGGTCGACCATACGACGGCTTCCGCCGAAATCGCGCGCGAGCTTTATGGCGAAGCGAAAAACCGCGGCTTCGATTTTGTCGACGCACCGGTTTCCGGCGGCCAGGCCGGCGCGGAGAATGGCGTGCTCACGGTGATGTGCGGCGGCGATGAAGGCCCGTTCGGGCGCGCCGAGAAAGTGATCGCCGCCTATGCGCGCGCCTGCAACCTGATGGGCGCTCCAGGCTCGGGACAACTCGCGAAAATGGTGAACCAGATTTGCATCGCCGGATTGGTCCAGGGTCTGGCGGAGGCCTTGCACTTTGCGATGCGCGCCGGACTCGACATCGAGAAACTGATCGCGACGATCTCCAAAGGCGCCGCGCAATCCTGGCAAATGGAGAACCGCTATAAGACCATGGTTGCGGGCAAGTTCGACTTCGGCTTTGCCGTTGATTGGATGCGCAAGGACCTCGGCATCTGCTTATCAGAGGCGCGCCGCAACGGCGCCCATTTGCCGCTCGCGGCGCTGGTCGACCAGTTCTACTCGGAAATCCAAAAAATGGGCGGCAAGCGCTGGGATACATCGAGCCTGATCGCGCTACTTAATCGATAGTTCGTCATTCGAGCGAAGCGACGCAATCCAGGACGAGTTGGGATCCTGGATTGCGTCGTCGCTTTTGCTCCTCGCAATGACGAACGCAGAGTTTAATCCAGTGGCTCAATATGCGCCTGCTTGGCGAGCTGCACGGTCGACGCGAGATCGTCTTTGACGAACTTGTCGAATGCTTCGACGCTCATCGACTCCGGCTCGACGCCGAGATTCGCCAGTTTGTCTTTCATGCCGGGATCGGCAATGGCTTTTTCGACCGCGTCGTGGATCTTGTTGATGATTGCAGGCGGGGTGCGCGCCGGCGCCGACAGTCCCAGCCAGAATCGGAATATCGCGTCGGGATAGCCGGCTTCAACGATCGACGGCACGTCCGGCAGCAAAGCGGCACGCTTGGGCGAACTGACCGCGAGCACATTGAGCTTGCCGCTGCCGAGCGCCGAGGCTGCCGCGGCGAGTGGAATAAAATAGAAGTCGATGCGGCCCGCCATCACTTCCGTCAATCCGGTGTCGCGGAACGGCACGTGGCGAACGTCGATATTGGCGGCAAGCCGCAATCGCTCGCCGGCCATGTGCGATGACGAACCGATGCCGGCGGAGGCAAAGGTCAGCGCGCCGGGTTTCGCCTTGGCCGCGGCAACCAAATCGGCGACCGTTTTAAACCCACTCTCCTTGGAAGCGACCAGCACATTGGGCTGAACCCCCAACATCGCAATTCCGACGAAATCCTTCACCGGGTCGTAAGGCAGGTTGCGATGCAGAACCATGCCGGTGCCCAACGATGTCGAGCTGGTGACAAGCGTGTAACCGTCGGGGTCCGCTTTGGCGACGTCGGCAAATCCAACGATGCCGCCGGCGCCGGGCTTAGCCTCGATCACCATCGGTTGGCCGACGAGCTGCGAGACGCGGTCGAGGACGACCCGGCTGACGGTGTCGGAGGCGCTCCCGGCCGCGAACGGGCTGATGACCCTGATCGGCCGGGTTGGCCAATCGTCGGCTTGGGCGGATGCCGCGGCAATTATGAGCGCGGCACCAAGGGCAGCGGCAAATGGGCGAAGCAATGACACCAAAACCTCCTGAGCTTTGAACCAACTTTTATAAAATCCGGCCGGAGGCCGCGCGCGCTCCAGCGCGCTCCTTTGCCGCGCCACCTGCACTTCCGAGCAGGGGCATAACAAGGTGATAGCAGCTTTCGATTTGGCTGAAACAGGGTGGCCAATGAGCCGCAGATCCCCTGATAGAGCGGACAAGTCTCCCGGCATGCCGCTTGCGAGCGCGCCAAGTAAGTAGAGGAGCGGCCTTGCGCGGGAACTCTTGGCACGGTGCGGGTTTTCTAGTTGGCTTCAGACGATAGAAGCGGCGAAGGCTCGGTATACACCGCCGCACGTGAGCGGACCGCACTATGCAACAGGTCAAATACCGGCTGGTGAATCCCAACCTCGCGCCGCGCCGGACCAAGCTCGAAATGCCGGGCTGGGCGGGTCAGCCCGAGCCGCGCACCGACGGCTCGCAGGAATATGCTTGGCATTGCGCACCGTTCACCGAGGGCGCCCAGTACGGCATCGAGGTCTTCTATCCATATGACAACGAACTTCGCGTCAGCCGGAAACGCGGCAAGCTTGTCTTCGAAGGCGATTTAGGACCGCGCCCCGACAATAGTGGCGACCTGATGTGGCCGCCGTTTCGCAGCTTTGGACAGGATTATTACACTTACCAGCTGCTGCTCGACCTGAAAGTCGGAAAAGATTGGGCGGTGCGCACCGAACCTCATCCACGTTTCTATACCGACCAGACCGACACCGTTCCCATCGCGGTGCCCGCGCTCTTGCGCACAGAATGGTGGCCGATGATTTCATTCGTCGTGTTCAAATCCCCGGTCGAGGGACACACGCATATCTTTCGGCCAGGCGAACCGATGCTGCAGATTCTGATATTGCCGGTGACCGCGGACTTCACTTTAGCGGCGATGGACGAAGAGGAAGCGGCGGAACGCGAAATACGCGGGCGGCGCATCCACGGCAGCCGCCCTGCGCTCGCCGCCGATACTACCTGGGCGTCGCGGACCGACACAGTGTTCGACGGCACGTACCGGCATCTATTACGCGCGGCCAAAGCGCGCGAAAGGGAATGATGCGCAGGCGTTGCTCGCCGCTATGCGCTCCCCCTGCCCCTCACCTGGCCTGTTACTTTTGTCACTGCCGAATTTCGTCTCGGCTTCTATGAAGCACAAGCGGTATGCTGTGATGCCGGTCATTTTTCCGGCGCCGCATAACGGAATTGTGGAACCCAAATGCGCGACCGGCGTTTTGTCGAGCAACTGTAAATTGGAAGGCGGCGCGATGCGAAATTTTTCTCGTGGCATTTGGACCTGCGCGGCACTCTATCTCGCGCTCGGCTTGATCGGAATTTTCTTTCTGACGAGTGAACCGAGCACTGCCACGTCGAGCGAGGGTTACGGCATCGCTACCGCTTCGCTGACACCGCTGCGGTGAAGATTACGCCGCAGCGCTCGGCCGCGCGGAAACGGCTTTGTGCCAGCGCTGCAGATTGCTCAAGCCGTCCGGGACCGCCATTTTCGACACCCGCATGAAGTCGACCGCGACCAATGCCGTGATGTCGGCGACAGTGTAATCGGCGCCCGCGACATAGGCCCGATCCTTCAGCTCGCGGTCGAGAAACTCAACAAATTGCATCACCCGTGGCTTGTTCGCCTCGCCCCATTGCGGCACCTGGGGATCGACCATCCGGCTCATGGCCGGATGTAGATGCTGGAACACGCTGGCGACGGGAAACAAAAGATGAAGCTCGGCCCGGCGATTCCACATTTCGACAAGCGCGCTTTGAAGCGCGCCAACGCCGAATAGAGGCGGATCCGGTTGAACTCCCTCAAAATAGCGGCAAATCGCGATGGATTCGGCAATGACAGTGCCATTGTCCAAAACCAGCGCTGGCACGCGCTGCATCGGATTGATCGCCGTATAGGCTTCGGTCCGTTGCTGCAATGCGCCGAGATCGATCTGTTCGGCCGGGATTTTGATGCCTTTCTCGGCCAGAAAAATGCGGACGCGGCGCGGATTCGGGGCGCGGCCGCCATCGTAGAGTTTCATCGCCCTTACCTCTCCATTGGCGCAACCTTACCGCGTCGCAATTGAGCTCGCCAGCACGCGACCCCAACCCGAGGGATTGCGATTCGGTCAGGGGCGCACCGCGGCAGGCCAGTTGAGAAACAATCAATCCTCGTTGCCAGCGAATGTATCGAACAGCTGGAACAAAGCGCGGGGGATTGCGTTCCGCTGTCGCCCGTTTATGTTGCATCGTGATTCCGCTGCCGATGCTCTCACCGCGACCGACGATGCCGCTGCCCACAACCGCGCCTATGCCGCGCGATCACCGGAGCAATTCGAGAGCCTGCCAGCGTCACTCAAGAGGATAGTCACCGTGCGTCAGCGCTTGCTGTGGCTTCTTCTGCTCGGGCTCGTCGTTGCCATTCTCGTCGTGATCGCACGTCACGGCGCCGGCACGGTCGGTCCGCTGACGACCGACGAGTTTGGCTCCTTTGCTTACAAGCTGGCGCTCCTTGCCTTCCTCGGCACGGCGCTGTTCGTCATTTTCCGCGATCGTTTGACCGAAGCGATCATGGGCGCGCTATTGTGGGCCGTCATCGGTATCGCATTGGTGATTGGATACTCCTATCGTTATGAAGTGCACCAGGTTGCCGACCGCGTGATAGCGGAATTGATGCCAGGCCATGTGATCTCGCATGGCCGTTCGGCCGAGGTTGCGCGCACCAGCTCCGGAGATTTTGCGATATCCGCGCAAATCAATGGCGCGCGGGTGCACATGGTGGTCGATACCGGCGCCACTTCGGTCGTGCTCACGGCAGAGGATGCCAAGTCGGCCGGCTTGCCGCTCGCTTTGCTGAACTACACCGTCAATATCGAGACAGCGAACGGGCGCGCGCGCGCCGCACCGGTGACGCTCGATCGCATCGCGATGGGCGAACTCGAAGAGCGTTCAGTCGAGGCATTGGTGGTGCAGCCTGGCCAATTGCGCACGAGTCTACTGGGCATGAGCTTTCTCAACCGCTTGCAGAGCTGGCAGGTCAACGGCGACCGGCTGATGCTCAAAGGCTATCCGTAAAATTTGTAGCCAGGATCGAGCAGCGCTCCATCCGGGAGTGACATTTCCTCCCAGAAGTCGCTGAGCGATATCCCGCCACCTTTCGGTGATCGTGACTAAAACAAGCTGAACACAAAGCGCAGCGACACGAGCAAGAGGAAAATCGCAAAGGCGATTTCGAGCGTCCGGCGCGACAGCCGGTGCGCGAGCCGGGCGCCATAAGGGGCTGTCAGGCTCGATAGCGGCGCCATCAGCACCAGTCCGATCAAGGACACAAAGCCGAGCGAGAGCGGCGGTAGCAGCGCCTCGTGTGGCCAACCGGCGGCGATATAGCCAAGCGCACCAACAATTGTGATCGGCACACCCAACCCCGACGATGTGGCAACGGCATTGTGGAGCGGTTTGCTATAAAGCGTCAGGACAATGTTGGAGAGCGAACCGCCGCTCACACCCATGAGTGAACTACCAAGACCGATGCCGAAGCCATAGAACCGCATCGTCATAGGACTTGGCAGGTCGCTGCCCAGATTCCAGCGGTCACCCGCGAATAGAAATTTGCTCGCAATGAAGGTCGCGATCACGACGAACGCGATCTTGAACACCTCCGAGGGGGCAAGCGCGGCAATAACGGCACCGCAGACGACTCCGAGCACCGCGGGCATCGCCCACACCCGTATCACGCCTGGAACCACCAAACCCTTGTCACGATGCGTCAGATAAGAGCGGATCGCCGTCGGTACGATGATCGCGATCGAAGTGCCGATGCAGAGCTGCATGCGAACCTCGTCGGACACGCCGAGCAAGCGAAAGACTTCGTAGAGCACCGGCACGATGACTGACCCGCCGCCGATGCCGAATAATCCGGCGAGCAGTCCGGTGATAACGCCAGCGATGATTATTGCCAGTGCGAGCCAGAACAGCTCGCTCAACGGAACGCCAAGCAGCATTTGCCCTTTCCGGCGTGCGGCTGCACACGCTCTTTCGCCTCCTGCTACGCTGCTGCACGCGGCTCGTCCAGATCGCCATCCGACACCAGCGCGAGCGCCTCGACCAGCAACGCCGCACTGGCATGTGGCGACGCTCCTGCCTCGGCAAGCCGCCGGCGAAACGCCCGCGCACCCGGCACACCCTGGAACAATCCGTGCAGGTGGCGCGTGATAGAATGAAGCCTCACGCCGCCGGCAAGCTCGCGCTCGATATAGGGAATGAGCGCTGCTGCCGCCGCGCGCGGCGACGCAAGTGGCGGCGCATCGCCAAAGACCAAAGCATCGACACCAAGAAGCCGCCAAGGCTGCTGATAGGCGGCACGGCCCATCATGACGCCATCCACCCGATCACGATGCGCGGCCACCTCGGCAAGACTGCCAATCCCGCCATTGAGCACGATTGTCAGCCGCGGATGCGCCGCCTTGAGGCGGTACACACGCTCATAGTCGAGCGGCGGAACTTCGCGGTTCTCTTTCGGCGACAGACCTTTCAGCCACGCCTTCCGGGCATGCACGATCAGCGCGTCGGCGCCGGCCTGCTCGACCGCATCGGCAAAAACGGCAAGCGCTGTTTCCGGATCCTGTTCGTCGATGCCGATGCGGCATTTGACCGTGACAGGTATTGCGACGGCGGCCTTCATCGCGGCGACGCAATCGCCCACCAGTCCTGGCTCCGCCATCAGGCAGGCGCCGAAGCGGCCTTCCTGGACCCGGTCGGAGGGACAACCGACGTTCAGGTTGATTTCATCGAACCCCCGCTCCTCGGCGATCGTCGCGGACTGCGCCAGCGCCTGCGGATCAGCGCCGCCGACCTGCAGCGCCAAGGGATGCTCGGCCGGGTCGTAACGGAGCAGCCGGGCACGATCGCCGTGCAGCAGCGCCCCGGCGGTCAACATTTCAGTATAGAGCAGCGCCCGCCGCGTGAGCAGTCGATGGAAAAACCGGCAATGCCGGTCGGTCCATTCCATCATCGGAGCGATGCAAAACCTATGTGCCTTGAATCCGTTGGCATCTTCGCGATTCTTCGCCAATTCTGCTGGTTCCATCAGTGT
>JBPYFG010000575.1:0-2025 GCA_051986365.1 Xanthobacteraceae bacterium | reverse complement strand
TCCTCTACTCTGCTTCTTCCTTGTCGCCGGCTTCGCTTTCTTCGCCTTTGCGCTTGAGCGCGGTTCCGAGAATGTCGCCCAAGGTCGCCCCGGAATCCGATGACCCATATTGGGCGATCGCTTCCTTTTCTTCCGCAACCTCCAGCGCCTTGATCGAGACCGATACCCGGCGCGAGCGGCGGTCGAACTGGGTGACACGGGCATCCACCTTCTCGCCGACCGCAAAGCGATCGGGACGCTGCTCGGAACGGTCGCGCGCGAGCTCGGAGCGTTTGATGAAGGCGGTATAGTCGGTGCCGACAATCTTGACCTCGATGCCGCCCTCCTTAACCTCCAGCACTTCGCAAGTGACGACGGCGCCTTTCTTGAGATCGCCGGCCGCCGAATCCGTCTCGGCGGCGCCTTCCGCAAGCTGCTTGATGCCAAGCGAAATGCGTTCCTTCTCGACGTCAACGTCGAGAACCTGTGCCTTGACCTTGTCGCCCTTCTTATATTCCTCGATGACCTGCTCGCCCGGCCGCTTCCAATCGAGATCGGACAGGTGGACCATGCCGTCGACATCGCCGTCGAGGCCGAGGAACAGGCCGAATTCGGTCTTGTTCTTGACCTCGCCCTCGACCACCGAGCCGGCCGGATATTTCTCGACGAAGACCTCCCACGGATTGCGCATCGTCTGCTTGAGCCCGAGCGAGATACGGCGCTTGACCGGATCGACTTCGAGCACCTGAACCTCGACCTCCTGCGACGTCGAGACGATCTTGCCGGGATGCACGTTCTTCTTGGTCCACGACATCTCCGAGACGTGGATCAAGCCCTCGATACCGGGTTCGAGTTCGACGAAGGCGCCATAGTCGGTGATATTGGTGACGCGGCCCTTAAAGCGCGCGCCGACCGGATATTTCGCCTCGATCCCCTGCCACGGGTCATCGAGCAGCTGTTTCATGCCGAGCGAGATCCGGTGCGTCTCGTGATTGATCTTGATGATCTTGACCTTGACCTGCTGGCCGATATTGAGCATCTCGGACGGATGATTGACTCGCCGCCAGGCGATGTCGGTCACGTGCAACAGCCCATCGATGCCGCCGAGATCGACGAACGCGCCGTAGTCGGTGATGTTCTTGACCACGCCGTCGATGACCTGGCCCTCTTCGAGGTTCTGCACCAGCTCCTGCCGCTGTTCGGCGCGAGTTTCTTCCAGCACGGTGCGGCGCGACACGACGATATTGCCGCGCCGGCGATCCATTTTGAGAATTTGAAACGGCTGCGGATTGTTCATCAACGGCGACACGTCGCGGATCGGTCGGATATCGACCTGCGACCGCGGCAGAAACGCAACCGCGCCGTCGAGATCGACTGTGAAGCCGCCCTTGACCTGATTGAAGATGACGCCTTGAACCTTTTCATTGTTCTGGAAGGCCTTCTCGAGCTTGCCCCAGCTTTCCTCGCGGCGCGCCTTGTCGCGCGACAACACGGCTTCGCCAAGCGCGTTTTCGATCCTTTCGAGATAGACCTCCACGGTATCACCGACCTTGATCTCGGCCGAGCGGCCCGGACCGGCGAATTCCCGCAATGCGACACGGCCTTCGGTCTTCAGCCCGACATCGATGACCGCGACCTCGCGTTCGATGGCGACGACCGTGCCTTTGACGACCGAACCTTCCTGCAAATGGCCGTCACTGAACGATTCATCGACCAATTTGGCGAAATCTTCGCGCGACGGCGCCGCGGCGGACTGAGCCGAAACTTGAGCCATAAACTACTCCCGCCCCCAAAGTGTTGAGACGAGCCCGAACGCATGGTCACCACCGGCGAGCCCGATGGTTGGGGGTCAATGCCATACAGTCGGACGAGTTGCATTCCGGGCGCAGTTTTTTGCGCCATCAGCGGTTTCGTAACCAGCACAGTCGAAGCGGTGAGCGGGCTTTACCTCCGATGACGAAGACACCGTTAACGGCGCCTTCGGCCCGCTCGAACAGCCTCGATAATATCGACGGCGGCCCGGAACGCGGCGTCTATACCCAAATG
>JBPYFG010000574.1:0-4603 GCA_051986365.1 Xanthobacteraceae bacterium | reverse complement strand
GCGGTGCGCAGATTCAAAGTCGAATTCCTCGACGCGGTTGCCGCGCAAAACCACCACCCGGGTCTCCTCCGGATGGGTCGCGTCGATGAGCATTTTGTTGGCCATTGGCAAATCTCATGGGGACCGTGCCGGCTCGCGTCGCGCCGCATCGGCGGGGGGCGAGGAAACAGGTCCGATTTTCGTTAAGTGGAGCGGCTCGGAGGTCGCGAGCACCGCAAGCATAGAAAGGCCGGCCGCCGGCAAGCGACAAACGAACACTGCCGAGCCGTTTGATGTAAACCTTGACTTGCGCCTCGAACATAAACTCCAAACCTCGACGAGACGGCAGCGCGGAACGCGGCCGCGATTTCGCTAAGTGCCGGCAACGCGGCGCGACGCCATTGAGCGGCTTTGCCGCTGCGAATGTGCGGCGCGCGCGGTCCGGCTCGTCCTCATCCCCATTGGCCTTGGCAGAGCTTTGCGTCGCCGCGGATGCCGTGTCGGTCGAAGATAGGGTCGGTCTGAACATCTTCTCCACGAACGTCGTGGCATTGCAGCGGATCGAAAGCAGCGTTTGCCCGGCTCCCGGATCGTATCTGAGGGAGCCAACCCTGGCGCACGCGCCGGAGGCCGTCACGCGGACGCAACCGGAACCTTTCATCGTCAGCACGCTCTTCTTAAGGCCGGTGCCGCCGAATTGGCAAGTCGCCTGTGGGTTTTACCCGCAGGCGCGGCGGATTTTGCCTTATTCCCGGGGCTTTTCGCCGGGTAATTAGGTTCCGGTTAACTATGCCTGCCTAATGGGGTAGGAGGGCGGGATGAGGTCGGAGCCGATGGTCATCCAAGCCGTGCGCTTGGCCTTTTTCGGTGCGTTGATCGCCGGCATTGGATTGGCGGCAGGCGCGCAAGCCGCGCCGGTTGCCGCCGATTCCTTTCCGGTGGCAACCGATGCCCGATTAGGCGGTGACGACGCCCAAACGCGTTTTGTGATGGATCTTTCCCGCAAGATCGAACTGCACGTCTTTACCCTCGCCGATCCATACCGCGTCGTCGTCGATATGCCGCAGGTCACGTTTCGCCTGCCGCCGAAAGCCGGTGAGACCGGTCATGGCTTGATCAAAGCGTTTCGTTTTGGGCTGGTGATGCCGGGCGGCTCGCGCATCGTCCTCGACCTCGCCAAGCCGGCGCGAGTCGACAAGGCGTTTGTCGTCGATCCGGCGGAGGGTGCGCCGGCCCGCCTGGTCCTCGATTTGGTGGCGACCGACCGCGAAAGCTTTTTACGCAAGATCGCTCTCGATCAGCGATTCGCGCACACCCAGGCGGCGGCGCCACACGAGCAGCAACCTTCCTCTGGCGATGCCCGGCCAATTGTCGTCCTCGATCCCGGACATGGCGGGATCGATACCGGCACTAAGGGGCCAAACGGGCAGGAGGAAAAAGACATCGTGCTCGATTTTGCCAAGCGGCTTAAGGAAAAAATCGAGGCTGCCGGCAAGTATCGCGTACTGCTGACGCGATCGGACGACACCTTTGTACCGCTGGCGGAGCGGGTGCGCTTCGCGCGCGAGGCTGGCGCGTCGCTATTCTTATCGATCCACGCCGATTCGCTGCCGCACAGGGAAGGTGATGCGCAGGGCGCCACGGTCTACACGCTCTCCGAGACTGCGACCGATCCCGCCGCCGCGCGGCTAGCCGAACAGGAAAACCGCGCCGACGTCATCGCCGGCGTCGATCTCAAAGAGCAGCCCGACGACGTCGCCGGGATCCTGATTGACCTGGCGCAGCGCGAGACCAAGACGTTTTCGGTTCAATTCGCCAATAAACTGGTCGGGATCATGAAGCAAACCACCCGGTTGCATAAAGACCCGATCAAGTCGGCAGGCTTTCGCGTATTGCGCGCGCCGGACGTGCCCTCAGTCCTGGTGGAACTCGGCTACGTCTCAAACAAAGAGGATTTGCAATCGCTGTCGTCGGACAGCTGGCGAGATCACACGGCGAACGCGATGGCGGCGGCGATCGACGGCTTTTTTTCCGCCCATCTGGCAGGGGTCCGCGCCGGGGCTAATTGAGGGCAAATCGGCCCAGTTTATGTGGCGTAATGGCCTCAGTTTGAACAAAAAACCGAGCGACGACATGGACGAGGCGGAACGAGCTGGCGGGTGGAGGCCGTTGCTGTCACACTCTGCCACGGCTGGGGCGCGAAGACGCGTATTGTGGTCGCGTACTGTGGTGGCTCCCTGCCGCGGATGGGCCGGCTGGGGTGCGGGGCGCTGTCGATGAGTTTGGCTCAACTGAAATTGACAGAATGAGATTGGTGCCGCGGTGAAATTGCTCCTGCGCTTTCTCGGCTTCCTTTTCGCCGTCGCTACCATTTTCTTTGTCGTCGGCGTCGCGGCGACGGCGGGCTTGTTGTGGCATTTCTCCAAGGACTTGCCCGACTATTCGCAACTTAAGGATTATGAACCGCCGGTGATGACACGCGTCCACGCCGGCGACGGCTCGTTGCTTGCGGAATACGCCAAGGAGCGGCGGCTCTATCTGCCGATTCAGGCGATTCCGAAACTGGTCATCAATGCTTTCGTCGCCGCCGAGGACAAGAATTTCTATCAGCATCCGGGCGTCGACATATACGGGATCGCCCGCGCCGGCATGCTCTACATCGAAAATTACGGAAGCGGCCGCCGCCCCCAGGGCGCCTCCACCATTACCCAGCAGGTGGCGAAGAATTTTCTTCTGAGCAACGAAGTGTCGTTTCAGCGCAAGATCAAGGAAGCGCTGTTGGCGCTGCGCATTGAGCGCACTTATTCGAAGCCGAAGATTCTTGAACTCTATCTCAACGAAATTTACCTGGGCTTCGGTGCCTATGGCGTTGCGGCGGCGTCGCTATTGTATTTCGACAAATCGGTTCACGAGCTGACCATTGCCGAAGCCGCTTATCTTGCTGCTCTGCCGAAGGGCCCGAACAATTACAATCCGTTCCGCCGGCACGACGCCGCCGTGGACCGCCGCAATTATGTAATCGATCGCATGGCGGAGGACGGCTACATCACCGCCGCTCAAGCCGAAAAAGCCAAGAAGGATCCGCTGGCGGTCACCGCTCGTCCGACCGGCGCTCACATTTTCGCGGCCGAATATTTCGCCGAGGAAGTGCGGCGCTATCTTTATGAGAAATACGGCGAGAAAAAACTCTACGAGGGCGGGCTGTCGGTGCGAACCACGCTCGATCCCAAGCTGCAGGTATTGGCGCGCAAGGCGATGATTAATGGACTCGTCAATCTCGACGAAGGCCAGGGTTATCGCGGCGCGGTCACCACCATCGATACCGGCGGCGATTGGGGCGTCAAGCTTGCCGAGGTCAAGTTCCTGGACGACATCGAGCCGTGGCGGCTCGCCGTCGTGCTTCAGGTTGACGATCAATCCGCCCGCATCGGGCTGCAGCCGACGCGCGACCCCGGCGGTGCCGTCGTCAAAGATCGCGAAGTCGGCCTCATAACGCTCGACGGCGTCAAATGGGCGAAACCGGCGAGCGGTCCGTCGAAGCCCATTACGAAAGTCAGTCAGGTGCTCTCGGCAGGCGACGTGATCTACGTCTCGCCGCTAGAAGCGCAGGGCCAGTATCGGCTGCGCCAAGTGCCGGAGATTTCCGGCGCCATGGTGGTGATGGATCCCCACACCGGCCGCGTACTGGCGATGGTCGGCGGATTTTCGTTCGATCAGAGCCAATTCAATCGCGCTACGCAGGCCTTGCGGCAGCCCGGCTCGTCGTTCAAGCCGATCGTCTATGCCGCTGCGCTGGATAACGGCTACACGCCGTCCACCATCGTGATGGACGCGCCGATTGAAATCGACATGGGTGCCGGCGGCGGCATCTGGAGGCCGGAAAATTACGGCGGCAAGTTTTTCGGCCCCTCAACCCTGCGTTTCGGGCTCGAACAGTCGCGCAACGTCATGACGGTGCGCTTGGCGCAGGACCTCGGCATGCCGCTTATAGCGGAGTATGCAAAACGCTTCGGCGTCTATGACGAGTTGCCTCCATACCTGTCATACGCGCTGGGTGCCGGCGAAACGACCGTGCTGCGCATGGTCACTGCCTATTCGATGTTCGATAACGGCGGTCGACGCGTCATTCCAACCTTGATCGACCGCATTCAGGACCGTTACGGCCATACCATCTACAAGCACGATCAGCGTGAATGCGTCGGTTGCGACGCCAGCAAGTGGGACGGTCAGGTTGAGCCGACGCTGATCGACCGGCGCGAACAGGTCATCGATGCGATGACGGCCTATCAAATCACCTCGTTGATGGAAGGCGTCGTGCAACGCGGCACGGCAACCGTTGTGCGTGAAGTCGGCAAGCCGATTGCGGGTAAGACCGGCACCACCAATGACGAGAAGGATGTCTGGTTTATAGGCTATTCGCCTGACATCGTTTGCGGCGTCTATATGGGTTTCGACAAGCCGCGCCATATCGGGCGGCTCGCCACTGGCGGCCATCTCGCCGCGCCGATCGTCAAGGATTTTCTTAAAGTGGTGCTCGCGGAGAAGCCGCCGATTCCATTCAGCGTGCCGCCCGGAATCAAGCTGATCCGGGTCGAGGCTAAGTCCGGGATGCGCGCAGGTCCCG
>JBPYFG010000573.1:0-2100 GCA_051986365.1 Xanthobacteraceae bacterium | reverse complement strand
ACAGGTCGGTTCCGAGATTTTTGGCGACGAGCCGCGCGCTCGGGGGCGCCTGTGTGCGTTGGAACCAGCTCAGCTTTAGCCGGAGGGAAGCCATTTGGCGGCGTTCACGCGTCTGCCAGACTCCCCGTCATCGCGCGTGCCGCGTTGCTGTGTCCTTTGACCTGCGTGTTCATATCGCCAATCATGTATCGGAGCCTGGCGGTAGCCGGTACGCACCGCTTCTCCCAATCGCCTGCCCTTGGAGCTCTCTATGCAGATCGCTGAAGGCGTCGTCGGCACCAAGCAAGCCGACGTTTCCACTGGCCCGGCCGTTAGCGGCGAACGCCACGTCAACGGCGACGATGCCAACGGTTTGACCGAGCACGGGCTAAACGAACTTCTTCATGCCTTGCAAGCGATGCGGGTAGGCGATTTCTCAGTGCGCATGCCCGGTGACCGCGTCGGTCTCATCGGCAAGATCGCCGACACCTTTAACGACATCGTCGCCACCAACCAGCGCATGGCGCAGCAGCTCGAGCGCGTCGGTCAGGTCGTCGGCCGCGAAGGCCGTACCCGGCAGCGCGTGCATTTGGGGCTGTCCGACGGCGCTTGGGGCGAAATGGAGTCGAGCGTCAATTCGCTCATCGACGATCTGTTGTGGCCAACGACCGAAGTGACGCGCGCCGTTGCCGCAGTCGCGCAAGGCGATCTCCTGCAAACCGTGCAGCTCGACGTCGATGGCCGTCCGCTCAAGGGCGAATTCCTGCGCTCCGCCGAAATCGTGAACACCATGATCAAGCAGCTCAATGTGTTCACCTCGGAAGTGACGCGCGTTGCCCGCGAGGTCGGCACTGAAGGCAAGCTTGGCGGCCAGGCACAGGTCGGCGGCGTCACCGGCGTCTGGAAGGAACTGACCGAGAGCGTCAATTCGATGGCGTCGAACCTCACCGCGCAGGTGCGCAATATCGCGGAAGTAACGATCGCGGTGGCCAACGGCGACCTGTCGAAAAAGATCACCGTCGACGTGCGCGGCGAAATCCTGCAGTTGAAAGAGGCCATCAACACAATGGTCGATCAGCTGCGCTCATTTGCTTCGGAGGTCACGCGCGTGGCGCGCGAGGTGGGCACCGACGGCAAACTCGGTGGTCAAGCGATTGTGCCCGGCGTCGCCGGCACCTGGAAGGATTTGACGGATTCGGTGAACGCCATGTGCGGCAACCTCACCGATCAGGTGCGCAATATCGCCCATGTGACTACTGCGGTCGCGCGCGGCGACCTGTCGCGCAAGATCACGGTCGATGTGCGCGGCGAAATTCTTGAGCTCAAGGACACCATCAACACGATGGTTGACCAGTTGAACGCCTTTGCCTCCGAAGTCACGCGCGTTGCCCGCGAAGTCGGCACTGAAGGCAAGCTCGGCGGCCAGGCGCAGGTTCCTGGAGTCGGCGGCACTTGGAAGGATCTCACCGACGGCGTCAATTCGATGGCCGGCAATCTTACGGGGCAGGTCCGCAACATCGCCGAGGTGACGACCGCAGTGGCGCGTGGCGACCTGTCGCGCAAGATCACCGTCGATGTGAAAGGCGAAATTCTCGAACTGAAAAATACCATTAACACGATGGTGGATCAGCTCAACGGCTTTGCCTCGGAGGTCACCCGCGTCGCACGCGATGTCGGTACCGAAGGACGATTAGGCGGCCAGGCCAACGTGCCCGGCGTGGCCGGCACTTGGAAAGACCTGACCGACAGCGTCAATTCGATGGCCGGTAACCTCACGGCGCAGGTCCGCAACATCGCCGAGGTGACGACGGCCGTCGCGCGCGGCGACCTGTCGCGCAAGATCACCGTCGACGTGAAAGGCGAAATTCTCGAATTGAAGAACACCATCAACACGATGGTAGATCAGCTCAACGGCTTTGCTTCGGAGGTCACGCGCGTGGCGCGCGAAGTGGGTACCGAAGGCAAGCTCGGCGGGCAAGCCCAGGTGCTCGGCGTCGCCGGCACCTGGAAGGACTTGACCGACAACGTTAACTTCATGGCGTCGAACTTGACGGCGCAGGTGCGCAATATTGCCGAGGTGGCGACCGCAATCGCCGGCGGCGACCTGTCGAAGAAGATCAC
>JBPYFG010000572.1:0-8333 GCA_051986365.1 Xanthobacteraceae bacterium | reverse complement strand
TCCGGTTTCGCGGAAGGTGGCGAGATTGATGTAGGGATGCACCAGCGTTTCAACGTCGCGGGCGGCCAGGTTGCTGAGCGGAGGCATGGGATCCTTGTTTGTCGATGCGTGCGTTTGATCGAGCGCCACCGGATTTCGGCCGCTTTCTTGGACCGCTCTCTTGGGCCGTTTTGATGTCATCGTGGAGCAGCGGGCGCAAGCCGCAACTCCCGCCGCGGGAGCTAATTGTGTTCATTTTGTTTCGGATTTTTTCCTCCGCTACTCGTCAAAGCGGCTGCTAATGGCCGCGGCCGCGGCAGCGGCACTTCGCTCGCGGCGATTGCCGCTGCCTGATCGGCTTGTTCGCTTGCTTCGTCAGTTGGCGGCGCCGATTCGGCTTGTGCTGGCGGGGGCGGCTCGCGTACCTCCCATTCGCACAGTTTATAGCCATTGCGCCGCTCGGCTAGATCGAGATGGATATGTTCCTCGTGATAGCCGTCCGAGCCTGGGCCGAGCACCGTCGAAAATCGCGCGCAGGCGCTCGCTCGAATTTTCTGGCGCAAGTCTTTGGTGGCGCCGACGTCCGTCAGGTTGATTTCCCGGCCATCAGCAAGCCGCAAGCCGCGCACGTCGATCGCGTCAGCCCGGCCATGCTCGCTTAAGGCTGCGGCGCGCACGCGATTGCGTCCGCGGCATTCGTAGGAGTCGAAATTGTCGAGGAAGCGCGGCGGCGGCCCGGATTCCGCGAGCGTAGGCGCGACATCGTCGCGCAGCCAATCCGCCAGCTGCTCGGCCATCGGACAACGCAACGTCGCCGGCGGGGTCACCGCCACTTTCGTCTGATCGGGCAAGACCACCGTCTGCAACTGCACGGCGTCCGGTGCGCCGCAGTCGCCCGGGCCAACCAACGTGCCGAGCGCCTGGAACACCGCGATCTTGGCCAGCCGCAGCTGACAGGCCGATGGGCCTAGTGTCGTCGCGGCCTCAGCGCCGCTCGGTTCGGGAAACGAGGCATAGGCCTCCTGCGGCGGAGCGAACTGCTCCGGTAGCACAAGCGGTAGCGACCGCGGCTGCGGCGCCGAATGGGCGGTTCGGGCCCGCGGCGAGGATGCTGCGGCCCCACCGTGTGCGCCAGTCTGCGCCAAGGCGCCGGCTATTGCGCTTGCGGCCGCCAAAAACAATACAACCGTGGCAGCAGTCGCTTTCACGCGGATGTCTCCGGCGCAATCGAGCAGTCGTTCAGGGAAGATCGGCTGGCGGGGCATGGTTAAACCATGCCCACAGACAGGGGAAGCTATTTTGTAAAATGGTGGCCTCCTAGGGCAAAGGGGGAGTTTGCCTTGGCGCTACATCCGATTAATTTTGGGCGGTTTCGACTGTCGGCGCCTTAAGGCCGAAACAGTCCAATGCACGATCTGAATGGTGGGCCTTGCCCCGGCAACGCGTGCAGAAAAGGGAGGTAACCGATGCAAGGCCTGATGCAGGACTGGCCGCTGTTGTGCCATCGCATCATCGATCACGCTGCCATCAATGCCGGCGGGCGGCCCGTGATCTCGCGATCCATCGAAGGGCCGATGCATACGACCAACTACGCCGAAATTCGCCAACGCGCGCTGCGCGTGGCGCAACGGCTCGAACGCGACGGCGTGCGGCTGGGCGATCGGGTGGCGACACTCGCATGGAATACCTGGCGTCACTTGGAGACCTGGTATGGGATTCTCGGCATCGGCGCGATCTATCACACCGTCAATCCCCGCCTGTTCACCGATCAGATTGTCTGGATCATCAATCACGCCGAGGACCGCGTGATCATGATCGATGTCACGTTTTTACCGATCCTGGAGAAGATCGCCGACCGCATTCCGACAATCGAACGCACCATTGTTTATTGTGATGCCGCGCATTTGCCGGCGACCTCACTCCGCAACGCGGTGCCCTATGAGCAGTGGCTGGCCGAGACCGACGGCGATTTTGCCTGGAAGTCCTTTGACGAAAATACTGCCGCCGGCATGTGCTACACGTCCGGGACTACTGGAAACCCCAAGGGCGTGCTTTATTCGCATCGGTCCAATGTGCTCCATGCGATGACGGCGTCGCGTCCGGACATGATTGGAATCTCGGGCCGTGACATCGCCATGCCGGTGGTGCCGCTGTTTCACGCCAATGGCTGGGCGATCGGCTTTGCCGCACCGATGGCGGGGGCCTCTCTTATTTTGCCGGGGCAGAAACTCGACGGTCCGTCGATCTACCAGTTGCTCACCGAGTACAAAGTCACTTGCACCGCCGGCGTCCCGACGGTTTGGCTGGCATTGCTGCAGCATCTGGAAAAGACCGGCGGTGAGCTGCCCTATTTGCGCCGCGTCGTGATCGGCGGCTCGGCCTGTCCGCGCGCCATGGTCAAAACTTTCCAGGATGTGTACGACGTCGAAGTCACCCACGCCTGGGGCATGACCGAAATGAGCCCGCTCGGCACCACTTGTTCGCTGAAGGCCGAATATGCCGAGCTCAAAGGCGACGCGCTTCTCGACGTCTTGCAGAAGCAGGGTCACTCGCCATTCGGGGTCGAGATGAAGATTACCGACGATCAGGGGCGTCGCATGCCGTGGGACGGCAAGACATTCGGGCGGCTGAAAGTCCGCGGCCCTGCGGTCGCCAAGGCTTACTTCAAGGACGACGGCAATATTCTCGACGAGGAGGGATTTTTCGACACTGGCGACGTCGGCACGATCGATCGCTACGGCTATTTGAATATCACCGACCGGTCCAAGGACGTGATCAAATCCGGCGGCGAATGGATCTCGTCAATCGAGTTGGAAAATATTGCCGTTGGCCATCCCAAAGTTGCGGAAGCGGCGGTGATCGGGATCCGTCACCCAAAATGGGATGAGCGGCCATTGCTGGTGATCGTTCTCAAGGCGGGCCAGAAGGCGAGCAAAGAGGAAATCCTGACTTTTCTCGAAGGCAAGATCGCCAAATGGTGGATGCCGGATGACGTCGCTTTCGTTACCGAAATTCCGCACACCGCGACCGGCAAGATTCAAAAGACGGCACTGCGCGACCAGTTCAAAGATTACGTGCTGCCGAGCGCGGCCGCGTAAAATCTACGGCGCGCCGTCAAACGAAAAGGAAAGCCAAGAGTTCCTTATCCCGCACTGCAATATACTCAAGGCGCGTTGCAAATAACGCATAACTGCGCGCGCCGAAGTTCTGCCTGAGAATAAAAAAATCCAAAAAACTATATTTGTTTCAGTCTATTAATCACGACACCTAGCGGGCACTTTGTTGCCATAAGAATTTCATTCTCCAGCGCCGCCGATTTTTAGAATATTGCGACGCACAATGGTCACAATTCGTTGGTCATAGCGCGCGCAGTCCGCGAGCCGCGGACTCAATTACTCCTCCCACCAACAACCGGACAGGATGGTCATGGCTGTTTCTAGCCTCAAGAAAATTGTGTTTACATCGGCTCTCATCGTCTGCCTCGGGCTGCCACTGGCGGCTTCGGCGCAGAGCGGAATTGCCTCGGTTTATGGGTATGGCCGTACTGCCAGCGGCGAGCATGTATCGGCTGGTGCGCTCACTGCCGCACATCGCACCTTGCCGTTCGGCACCATGGTGCGCGTCACCAACAAGAGCACCGGACGCTCGGTGGTGGTGCGGATCAATGATCGCGGGCCCTTCGTCCACGGCCGCATCATCGATCTGACGCCGGCCGCAGCGCAGGCGCTCGGTTTTTCCGGCCTTGCCAATGTGGAGGTCGACGTCATTGGCCGCAGCTGAGCCGGACAAGCTAACAAACAGTGCCAAGCACGGGGACGGGAGGCGCAAGCCTCCCGTTTTTATTTGGAAACGAACTGCTCTTGGTCGCGCGCGTTAAGCGGCTGCGCCCGGCGCGGCAAAGCTATTCTGCCGGCTGTTTCGGCTTCGGCTTGATGAAGGTACTCTTGAGGTTATTCCAAAGCTCAATCTTGGCGCCGTTGCGATGCATGATGACGCTTTGCTGGATCACCGAGAGCGTATTATTCCACGCCCAATAAATCACGAGCCCGGCCGGGAACTTCGCCAGCATAAAGGTGAAGATCAGCGGCATCCAGCTGAAGATGATTTGCTGCGTCGGATCGGGTGGCGCCGGGTTGAGCTTCATCTGCACCCACATCGTCACGCCCATGATCGCCGGCCAGGCACCAAGCGCGAGATAGCCGCCAAGCAGCGGCAGCCCGCTCGGGTCGAACGGCAGCAAGCCGAACAAATTGAAAATGTTCGTTGGATCGCCCGCGGAGAGATCGTGAATCCAACCGTAGAACGGCGCGTGCCGCATTTCGATGGTGATGAACAGAACTTTATAAAGCGAGAAGAACACCGGGATCTGAATCGCGATCGGCAAACAGCCGGCGACCGGATTGATCTGCTCCTTCTTGTAGAGCTCCATCATCGCTTGCTGCTGCTTCACCCGGTCGTCGGCATAGCGCTCCTTGATCATGGCCATTTGCGGCTGCACCGCCTTCATCTTGGCCATCGACGCGTAGGACTTGTTGGCGAGCGGGAAGAACAAGATCTTCACCAGCACCGTGACAATCAGGATGGCGATGCCGAAATTGCCGACGAGGTGGAAGAAAAAGTCGAGCGCTAGGAACATCGGCTTGGTGATGAAATAGAACCAACCCCAATCGATCAGCAGGTCGAAATGGTTGAGATGGAGCGCCTGGTTGTAGCCGCCCGGCCCAAGCGGAAAATCGATGCCGACGACGGATACTTCCTTGGCGCCGGCGAACAAGCGCGCATTGGTGCTGCCGGCCGCGCCCGGTGCGATCGTTTGCGGCTGCAGCAGATAATCGGTCTGATAGGTTTTCAGCCCACCGGCTTCGCCGGCCGAGAACCGGGCGCGCACCTTGGCGTCGGTGTCCGGCAACAGCGTCGCAGCCCAGTATTTATCGGTGATGCCAAGCCAGGCATTGGTGACGTCCCAGGTTTGGGACTTGGCGTCCTCAATTTTTTTGTAAGTCATTTCCTGCAGACCCTGATCGCCCATCACGCCGATCAGACCTTCATGCAGAATGTAATAGCCCTGCACTTGCGGCGTGCCGTGCCGCGAAATCAACGCGTAAGGAAACAGCGTCACCGGGCTGCCGCCGTTGTTGGCGACTTCGTCCTTGATGGTGAAGAGATAGTGCTCGTCTACGGCGATGGTGCGGGTGAAGACGAGTCCTTGGCCGTTGTCGTAGGTCAGCGTCACCGGGTGGCCGATGCCGAGCGCACCGGCGCTCTGCTGCTTCCAAACCGTATCGGGACCGGGCATGGCTGCATTCACGCCGGCAACGGGCACCCACCCGAATTCAGCATAGAAGGCGTCAGGCGCGCCCGACGGGGAGAACAGCACGATCGGCGGCGACTTCGGATCGATCTGTTCGCGATATTGGGTCAGCGTCAGGTCGTCGATGCGGCCGCCCTTGAGATCGATGCTGCCGCCGAGCCGCGGCGTTTCGATCGCGACCCGCGGCGAGGATGCGATTACTGCTTCGCGCGAAGCCGCGTGCGTCTGCGCCGATGGTACGCCGGCTTTTGGCGTTCCCGGGACTTCGGGCGTTGCCGACTGCGCCGCATTCGGCGCCGGCGTGGCCGGTTGGGTCGATGACGGCCGCGGCTGCGACTGCTGCTTGAGCTGCGCTTCCTGGCGTTGCCGCTCCATTTGCGGGTAGCCGACGAAATACTGCCAGCCAACAATCACGAGCAGCGACAGCACGACGGCCACAATGGTGTTCTTGTGCTCGCTCATTCAATGCTCGTGCTGACTGGTCCGCTTTTCGGGATCCATTTGGCGCTTGCCCCCGCCGCCTTTGGGCCGACCCGCCCTATGTGGGGACAGCGCGCCCGATGCACCAGTTCCACCGATGCTTTTGCTGGAGCCCCGCTTTTGGGGACGACATTTTTACTGGAGCTGTGGACGCGGCGAAGCGCGCCGCCAAGTTCCTTCATCATGACGTCAAACGCCACTTTGAGCGCGGCACGCCGCCCAATCAGGACGTAGTCATGACCAGCGGACAGCGCCGCGCGTGGGGCAAGCCGGACGAGCTCGCGCAAACGGCGCCGCACCCGGTTGCGCTCCACGGCGTTGCCGACCTGTTTGCTGACGGTGAAACCTACCCGCGGCAGACCGGCCGTCCCCCGCGCGCGGGCTTGCAGGATAAAGGCGCTGGCATGAACGCGCGCGCCGGCCCCGGCAGCTTGGGCCGCGGCCCGAAAGTCACTCCGGCGTTTTAACCGCTCCATGGCAGCGACTTTGGTATGACCGCGTTATTAGGACCGTTCGCGAAAGCAACCGAAACACCGAGCCCGTCGCGCTCAGGCACTCAGTTTTTTGCGGCCCCGCGCGCGCCGCGCGGCCAATACCTTGCGACCACCTTTTGTGGCCATACGGGTGCGAAAACCATGGCGGCGCTTGCGTACGAGTTTGCTTGGCTGATAGGTCCGTTTCACGGGATGTCTCTCCGCTGCGCCGCTTGCCGCGGCGACAAGCCGCGCGCGATTGCGGCGGCTTATAAGGGAGCGCTCCCGGCCCGTCAAATGTAAGTTATCCGCCATTTTCCGGCATTTTGCTGCGGTCCGGTGACACTGCTCATCGGGCGCGATTTGCGATTGACGGTCGTTCACCAAGATCGTGACCGATCAAGGTACTGACGGCGAATCGCGCGACGCTTCACGATCATAGACGGGTGAGGAACGGCCTTACCAATATGCCAGGCCAGAAAGGCTGCAATGACATATATAACCGGCAGGGATTTGACCTGCTGTCCGGGGCGGCGCATCATTGCGCTGCTGCACTGGTCGGCTAGGCGGCGGATCTAGGTCATGACTGAAGACACAGCCGTGCGGCCGGAGCCCCGGACGCCGCGCTTCGGGCTTTCGGGGAAACTCCTCGTCCTCACGATTCTGTTCGTGATGATCGCGGAAGTGCTGATCTATGTTCCCTCGGTCGCCAATTTCCGCGTCGTTTGGCTGAAGGACCGGTTGGCGACCGCCTATACCGCTGCGCTTGTGCTTGATGCGGCGCCTAATGGTGTGGTCTCCGACACGCTCGCCAAGCGCATTCTCGATTCGATTGGCGCGCGCGCCGTCGCCATGAAGATGGGATCACGCCATCGCATGATCGCGGTCGACAACATGCCGCCAGCGGTCGCCGCCACTTACGACATGCGCAACGTTTATGCATTCGACGCGGTGGTCGATGCCTTCAGCACCATGCTCAGCAGTAAGAAGGAGGTGGTGCGCGTCGTGGGACCCGCTCCGGGCGGCGAATATATTGAGCTCGTCATGGATGAGCAGCCGCTGCGGCGGGCCATGCTGCGTTATTCCGTCGACATTCTGCTGTTGTCTCTTCTGATTTCCGCTATCACCGCGGCGCTCGTTTACCTGGCCCTGCACTACATGTTCGTGCGGCCGATGCGGCGTGTGACCGGCAATATGATCGCGTTTCGCGCCGATCCCGAAAATAGCGATCGCGTGATCGCGCCATCCGGACGGGCCGACGAGATCGGCACCGCGGAGCGTGAACTCGCCACGATGCAAACCGAACTTGCCTCGATGCTGCATCAGAAAAACCGGTTGGCCAGCCTCGGGCTCGCGGTGTCAAAGATCAATCACGACCTGCGCAATCTGCTCGCTTCGGCGCAACTGTTCTCCGATCGGCTCGCCAAGATTCCCGATCCTGGCGTGCAACGTTTTGCGCCGAAACTCATGCATGCGCTCGAACGCGCCATCGCTTTTTGCCAATCGACACTGTCCTATGGGCGCCTGCAGGAACCGCCGCCAGAACGCCGGCCAATTCTGCTCGAGCCGCTGGTCGAGGAAGTGCATGAGACGCTGGGCCTCGGCCCGGACGCACCGATCCGCTGGATTAGTGCCGTCGAGCGCGGCCTTGCGGTCGAGGCCGATTACGATCAACTGTTTCGGATCTTGTTAAACTTGTCGCGTAACGCAGTGCAGGCGATGGAAAGCCAGGCCGTCGAAAGCCGCACCGACCGCGATCCCGGCCGGGATCAGATTCGCATTACCGGCCGACGCGAAGGCGCGGTGGCGGTGATTGAAGTTTCCGATACCGGCCCCGGCTTTTCGGAAAAGGCGCGCGAGCACCTGTTCGAAGCTTTCCAGGGCTCGACCCGCACCGGCGGCACCGGGCTTGGACTTGCGATCGCCGCCGAATTGGTGCGCGCCCATGGCGGCGAAATCCGCCTGGTCGAGGGCACCATCGGAGCGACGCTGCGGCTGACCATCCCCGATCGCGCCGTCGAGCTTGCCGCTCATCGCGGCGCGCGCGCGCACGCGCACGGTTAGCAAACCAATCTGCCGGCGGGCGCCAT
>JBPYFG010000571.1:0-4951 GCA_051986365.1 Xanthobacteraceae bacterium | reverse complement strand
CCAATCCGCCAATGTCGGCTCGGCGGACACGTATGATTCGAGGTTGTAGTCGCCATCGTCGCGCGGGTTCGCCGAGGTTGCGGCCCATTCCGAATAGCCGGCCGGCAAATCGGCAAGTCGCGGGCGCGCCGGCGCGCCGTCGTCAAGCGATCCATCCTCAAGCGGGTCCTCGCGCGTCTGCTCGCCGTTCGAATTGTCAGCGAAGTCGGCGGCAGGTGAAGCGCCGTCCTCGGCTGTGGAATTCGCCGTTGCATCTGCGGTACTGCCCCCCGCAACGGGTTCGCCATCCGCGCCGCGCTCGAGCAGCGGATTGCGCTCGAGTTCTGCTTCCACGTAGGCCGCTAAATCGAGATTCGACAGCTGGAGCAGCTTGATGGCTTGCATCAGCTGCGGCGTCATGACCAGCGCCTGGCTTTGCCGGATCTGCAGTCTTTGGGTCAGCGCCATCCGCGGCCTGTGCGATTTGGTCCGATTCTTGCTTCTTTGTGCTTACAACATCGGGACCGCCCTCGCCAGCCGATTGGGACAGGAGAATTAAAGGCGGAATTCCTCGCCTAAATAGAGCCGCCGCACGTCAGGGTTGTTGACGATATCATCGGCGCGCCCCTCCATGAGCACTTCGCCGGAATAGATGATGTAGGCGCGGTCAGTCAGGCCGAGCGTCTCGCGCACATTGTGGTCGGTGATCAGCACGCCGATGCCGCGATTGGTCAAATGACGGACCAGCGTTTGGATATCGCCGAGCGCAATTGGGTCGATGCCGGCGAACGGCTCGTCGAGCAGCATGTAATTTGGGCGCGTCGCCAGGGCGCGGGCGATTTCGACCCGGCGCCGCTCGCCGCCGGACAAGGCGATCGCCGGCGTTCTGCGCAAGCGCGCAATATTGAACTCTTCAAGCAGGGCCTCGAGATCATAAGTCCGGCGTCGAGCGTCCGGCTCGACGACCTCCAACACGGCGCGGATATTTTCCTCGACCGTCAGGCCGCGAAAGATCGAAGCTTCTTGCGGCAGATAACCGATACCGAGCCGCGCACGCTGATACATGGGCAGCTGCGTCACCTCGCAGCCGTCGAGTTCGATGCGGCCCTCGTCGGCCTTGATCAGGCCGGTGATCATGTAGAAAACCGTCGTCTTACCGGCGCCGTTGGGGCCCAAAAGCCCGACAGCCTCGCCTTTGCGCACGTAGAGGCTCACGCCTCTGACCACTTTGCGGCCGACAAAGCTTTTGGCCACGCCATGAACTGAAAGCAGCGGCTTGCGTTCGGGCGATGCGGCGCCGTTGCCGCCGCCACGGCGGCGCGAATGCATCGCTGGGCGCTGACCATTGTTTTGAGTGACCGACGCAGCGGGCTGACGTTGCGGCCGCAGTGGGGCTGTCGGCGGTTGCGCCGGAGGCGGCGCTGGACTTCGCGGTGAACTTGGCGGCGGCGGTGAGCCTGGTTGCGGCGAATGTGCTGGCGGTCCTGCTGGAGGAGCTTTGGCGCGCACCTTCTCCGGGACCGTTACGCACGCGATGTCGACATAGACCGTGCTGATCGCGCCGCCAATCGAGACCAGGTCGATTGCTTCATGTTCGGCGCGCGGCGGCGAAGGGCTCGTCGCATTGCGGCGTCGGAAATATGAGAAAAGGTCCTGGGCCAAAATCCATTATCCCGTGAGCCGGTGTCGCAAATTGCGCCCCAAATTGCATCTCTAGAATCGCGAAGCGATGTCCGTTGTTTTCAAAGCTTAGCCGATTTCGCCGGGCTTTGGGGGCGGCTCAATTTGATCGGCCAGGGCCGATAGTCATGAAATTGGACGGGCCGCCCTGGCCTTTGCCAGGTTGGATCAAAGCGCGCACGCGCCCCCCGCTGCCCGCGCTCGCTCCGGCGCCACTGCCGCCGGACTCGACCTTCGCATTTCCGGTCTCGGTGTCGACCACGACCCGCTCACCATGAATGACGTTCTGACCCTGGCTGACCACGACATTGCCGCTCAACGTGATCGTTTTGGTCTTGAGATCGTAGATACCGAGGTCGCCGCTAGCGCTCTGATCTTTGGTGAGGACGGTCACGCCGCCGCGCGCTTCAATGCGGCGGATATTTTGCGCGCCTTTTGTCCCGCCGAGCGGAGATTTTGCGGCTGTGCCGGTAGCTGCCTCTCCGCCCGCTTCGCCGATGCCGACTTCCTGGCCATAAAAGACAACGAGGCTTCGGCACCGCATCGTGGTGTCGCCCTGAACCACCTGCACATTGCCGGAAAACGTTGCGGTTTTGCTCTTGTCGTGAACCTCGAGTGTGGCAGCCTCGATCTGAACGGGGGCATCCTTGTTTTCCAATTGTCCCGGTTTGGCCGGGCTAGAAGCGACTCCTCCTGGGGCGAGGGGTGTTTGTGCAAAAGTCTGCGACGCCGCGGCGATGGGTAGCGCGCAGGCCGTCGCTGTCACGACGATGGTTGCGAACCGCCGCGTCATGGCTCGCTCGTTTTAGCGGCCTCGGCGGATGCGCGTTTGTTGGGTAGCAGCGTCATGGCGACGCCGCTGAAACGGACGACGCTGCCGCGGTCCACGATGTCGAGCCGCTTGGCGTTCAGAAAGCCGTCGAGCATTTTCACCGACACCGGTTTATCCGAGACCACATTGCCTTTGCGCACGTCGATCACGGCCTCAGTCAGATGTCCCTCATACCCGGTCGAGGAAGTGAGTTCGATATTCTCGCGCAATGTCAGCATTTCGGTCTTGGCGTCGTAGACGCCGGACACCGCCGACATCTCGACCATGCTGTTATCCTGCAGCTCCATTTTGGCGCGAAGTTGGTGAAGCTCCACCAGGTTCGGCTTGGTGATGTCTTGCCCGGCCGCCTCCGCCGAGAATTCGTAGGCGCGGGAATCGACCGTGTAGCCGGACAGCCGCGGCTGCTGCATTGTTATCCGCGTGCCGTGGATAACGAGCTTGCCGAGTTCGCCCGGCAGCCGGAAGCCGCCGATCGGCGGCATGTAATTGATGCCGATCACAGTGAGAAGCAGGGCCGCAATCCCGACGGGAACGCAGATGCGCAGCCAGCGCACATGCCGGCTGTGCCGCATCGCCGCGCGATAGCTGCGCTCGAAGCCGCCGCGGGAATTTGCCGAAAGTGCCGTCGCCGCGCGCCCGGGGTAGAGAATGGCCAAGCACTGATCCCCTTAACGCCGCCCCTTCGAGTCGGACTTAGACCACGGTTTGGGTCGGTTTGTCTCGCGAAAATGCGCCTGCGATATGGCTTGGCGAAGCCTGTCGTTTCAGGCACTTAGCCGGCTGCATGCCTTACGAATGGGCAAAAATATCCTCGCTCGCGAAACCGGCGAGGTCGAGCCGGACCCGATCGGGGAGGAAGCGAAAGCAGGTCTCCGCCAATTGTTCCCGGCCTTCGCGGGCGAGCATGACATCAAGCCGCTGTTTGAGCGCATGGAGATGGATGACATCGGCGGCCGCGTAGGCAACCTGCGCTTCGCTTAATTCAGGCGCCCCCCAATCGGAGGATTGCTGCTGTTTGGACAGCTCCTGCCCGAGGACTTCGCGCACTAGATCTTTCAGCCCGTGTTTGTCGGTATAGGTGCGTGCCAGCCGTGAGGCGATCTTGGTGCAATAGATCGGCTCGGGCATGAAGCCGAAAGTCTTGGAGAGAACTGCAAGATCGAAACGGGCGAAATGAAAGATTTTGAGCAGCGCCTTATCGGCCAGCAACCGTTTAAGATTGGGCGCATCGGTGCCGCGCGGCGGGATCTGCACGACGTCGGCGGAGCCGTCGCCCGGCGATAGTTGCACCACGCACAGCCGGTCGCGGGTGACATCCAGCCCCATGGTCTCGGTATCGATCGCGACGGCGCCCCTATACCGTGAAATGTCCGGCAGATCGCCGCGATGCAGTCGGATCGTCATGCGGCCCTTATCGCCTGCGATCCACGCGATTCCAAGGCTTTATTTGCGCAACCGTCGCGAAGGGCTGATTTTTCCCGTTCGCGGCTGGAACGTTCTTCCACGTCAATGGATTTTGCCGGCATAGAACGGGTACTGGCGGCCCTAGAGCTCGGCCGGTGTTTGCTCGCTCGGGTTATTGAGGATCGCCATGGGGATGAAGACCTCGAGGACACGCCAGATCTGTCGATCTCACCGGACAAGGTCTGTTACATCATCGCCAAGGCGCGCGAGTTCGACGCTAAGGACGTCGTGACCGATCCGGACGACGGCTCTAACCCCACAGACGATGCCATGGTCGCGGTGCTGGAAGACCACCGCGACGATCCGGTGGTGCAGGAAATCGCCGCCGCGATCTTTGCCATGACCGAGGACGAGCAGATCGATCTGGTCACCCTCGCCTGGCTCGGCCGCGGCGATGGCTCGCTCGAGGATTGGGACGAGCTGCGTGCCGAAGCGGCGCGCGCTCACAACAAGCGCACACTTCGTATCTGCTCGGCATGCCCCTCTTGGCTGACTATCTCGACGAGGCCTTGGCGCAGTTCGGCCATTCGTGCGACGAGTGATAGTGCCGCTGCGGCGTGGTGCTTCTGCACGCGCAATTTGATTGTTTGTTTTTTTAGCGAAGCGCCGGCTTGCCGTTCCGTAGTTGGAACCGCGAAATTCCAGCCAATTTTCCGTCGCAACAGGCATGGCGATCGCTGGACGGACTTCCAAATGAAAACTTGTGCTTGTTATTCACCGCGAGGCCGCCCGTGGTGGCGGCCTCACTTTGTCCTGGCACAGCAGCGGACGCGATGTTGACGAACGCGGCTAGTTTTTTGGCCGTGGCTATTATTGGTGCCCAGGAGAGGACTCGAACCTCCACGCCTCGCGGCGCTAGTACCTGAAACTAGTGCGTCTACCAATTCCGCCACCTGGGCCTTTCGCCACTGTTGTCGTCGGTTCGGTCAGCGGCGATGGTCGGTTGCGGCGATAGGTAGAAAGCGCCCGCCGCCTTGTCAATCGAAGGGGCCTGCG
>JBPYFG010000570.1:0-9898 GCA_051986365.1 Xanthobacteraceae bacterium | reverse complement strand
CCAGGTGAAGACGAGCTTCTGGTTCGGCACGAATTCGCGATAGACGCCGCTGACGTCGTGCTCTTCGCCGGCCGGATTTTGCATCAGCCAGCGATACCGCCCGCCGACGCGCGGATCGCACTCGACTTTGAGCACCTTGACTTCGCCGGGACCCATCCAGCCTTTTACTTTTTCCGGATCGGTCCAGGCCGCGAAGACTTTGGCTGGCGGCGCTTTGAGCCGCCGCTTGAGCGTGAGGCTCGGTTTCGTGGTTGTTTGGACTGCCATGACTCTTCCTCCAAAAATGCAGCAAGACTGGAAAGGCGGTCGGACCAGAATTTTTCGTATTTGTTGAGCCATTCGAACGCGCCGCGCATCGGTTCCGCATCGAGCCGGCAGGCGACGGTGCGCCCGGACTTGGCGCGCTTGACCAAACCCGCATCCGACAGCACATCGAGGTGTTTCATGACGGCCGGCAGCGATATCGCAAACGGCGCGGCGAGTTCGCTCACCGACAGTCCAGGCTGTTGCGCCAGCCGCATTACCAGCGCACGGCGCGTTGCATCCGAAAGCGCGGCGAAGGTGCGGTCGAGCGGCGCAGTGTATAACTTTACCATGTGGTTAAGTATAGCGTGGCGTGGGACGCTGTCAAATGTTTTTTGTGCGCAAGATTTCGATGGAACAAAAATTGACGAGCATGAAACCGCGTTCCGCCGTTTACCGCCGCGCTAGCGCGGCGCTCACCAGTTTGACGCCGTCGTCGTTCGCCCATTCGGCCGGGCCGGCCATCGTGCCGATCTCACAGCCGGATGGATCGACGATCAGCGTCGTTGGCATGCCGAACGCTTTGCCGGCGGTTTTGAGCTCCTCGAACACCCGCGCGCTCGGGTCGGAGTAATAGGCGAGGTGCGCGATCGCGACGTCTTTGAGGAAAGCAAGCGGCTTTTGCGGGTCGCGGGTATCGATGTTCACCGCAACCACTTCGAAATCGGCACCGCCGAGGAGCGCCTGCAAGGCATCGAGCGCCGGCATTTCGCGGCGGCATGGCACGCACCAGGTCGCCCAGAGGTTGAGAAGAACGGTGCGGCCGCGCCAATCGGAAAGCCGCAGATCGCGGCCCTTGGCGTCCTTGAACGCAAGATCGGGCACGCGGAACGGGCTCTGCGCCACCGCCAGCGCGGCGACCTCGCCACGGACCAGCGGCGCTATCCGTTTGGCGGTGTTAACCGCGCGGCCACAAGCGGCGTCCGCTGGATTGCTTGGCCGATGGGCAATCCCGTATATCCCCGCCACGACAATCAGAATGACCAGTGCCGCGGCGGCCGAAACCATGCGCAAGCGGCCGATTTTCTGCAGTAATGGCACGGACGGCTCGGTCGCGGCCGTGGTATTAGGCTTGGGCTTGTTAGACTCGGACGTGGGCTTCATGAGAATTTCGTTATGAGCAACACAATGTGGGGCGGACGTTTCGGTTCGGGCCCAGATCCGATCATGGAGGACATCAACGCTTCCATCGATTTCGACCGCCACCTTTATCGGCAAGACATCGCCGCCAGCAAGGCGCATGCGGCGATGCTTGCCAAAAAAGGCATCATCGCGGCGCAAGATGCAAAGCGCATTGCTCACGGTCTAGACACGATCTTGTCAGAAATCGAGGCCGGCAAGTTCGTCTTCAAACGGGCGCTCGAGGACATTCACATGAATGTCGAGGGCCGGCTCGCCGAGCTGATCGGACCGGCGGCGGGCCGGCTGCACACCGCGCGCTCGCGCAACGATCAGGTCGCCACCGATTTTCGGCTGTGGCTGCGCGACGCGATCGATGAAATCGGCAGCGCGCTCGCCGCCTATCAGCGCGCACTCGCGCGCAAGGCGCTCGACCATGCCGCAACAGTGATGCCGGGCTTGACGCATTTGCAGCCGGCGCAACCGGTGACGTTCGGCCATCATCTCCTCGCCTATGTGGAAATGGCTGCGCGCGACCGCGGCCGCTTTGCCGATGCGCGGGCGCGGCTGAACGAGTGTCCGCTCGGCTCCGGCGCGCTCGCCGGCACGTCGTTTCCGATCGATCGCGCGATGACCGCGAAGGCGCTGGGTTTCGCGCGGCCGACCGCGAACTCGCTCGATGCTGTCGCCGACCGCGATTTCGTCCTGGAGATGCTGTCGGCTTGCGCGATCACGGCGGTGCATCTGTCGCGGCTCGCCGAAGAGATCGTGATTTGGTCATCGCCGCTGACGGGTCTCGTTCGGCTGTCCGACAAGTTCACCACCGGCTCGTCCATGATGCCGCAGAAGCGCAATCCGGACGCGGCCGAACTGGTGCGCGGCAAGACCGGCCGGATCGTCGGCGCGTTGGTCGGGCTAATGATGGTGATCAAGGCGCTGCCGCTCGCTTATCAAAAGGATCTGCAGGAGGACAAAGAGGGCGCGATTGACGCGATCGGCGCGCTCGCGCTGTCGCTCACTGCGATGACCGGCTTGGTGGGCGACATGCAGCCGGACAGTGCGCGGATGGCGGCGGCGGCGGCCGAAGGCTATTCGACCGCGACCGATCTGGCCGATTGGCTGGTGCGCGCGCTCAAAGTGCCGTTCCGCGAGGCGCATCACACCACCGGCCGGATCGTCGCCGCGGCCGCCAAGCAGGGCGTCGCCCTCGACAAGCTTCCGCTGAAAGCGATGCAGGCGATCGAGCCGCGGATCACCAAAGCCGTTTTTGATGTCCTTTCCGTCGCCAATTCGGTCAATAGCCGCGCGGTCTATGGCGGCACGGCGCCGAAAAACGTGCGCAAGCAAGCCCAGCGCTGGCTCAAGCGGCTTGGCAAGAAACCGTAACGTAGCGGCAAGGTTTGGATCCGACACAATGTCGCCGCGCCGTTACGATGTGATAGCCTTGGCTGGGAAGGGTTTTGGGGGGTCGTTTGACTCGCGCTGCAGGTAGAAAACCGCTCGGCCCCGCGAAAGCGGGGGCCCAGAACTGGATTACCGCTTGCGCGGGAATGAGCGGAATTATGCGCGGACTTGCGCTTGCCACCCTGGTCTCGTTAGGGCTCGCACTTTCGGCCTGCGGTCGCGCCGGACCGCTCGAACCGCCTCCGGGCCCGGCTGCCGTTCCGGCATCGCAGGCGCAGCTCACGCAGCCTGACGGCTCGCCGGCGCCCGGCTCGACGCTGGATACGGCTGCCAAAAGCGGCTTCGACGCCCAGGGCAATCCGGTCGCCACGCCCAGTCAGAAACGCAGCTTCATCCTCGATCCGCTGCTGCGATAGGCATTAGATTTCTCTTTTCCCGGGAGCAGCGCAGCACACAGTGGTGCGCTGCAGAACCGGGATCGTTACACATGCTGAGCTTGAAACGATCCCGGATCAGCGGTGCCCGGCATCGCGCTACACCGCGTCCAGGATGCGAACTGATTTCGGAAAAACTGCAAATTATGCTCTAAGCGTCCCATGCATCATTTCGTCTATCGCGACCGCGTCCTGCATGCCGAGGCGGTCAATCTCGCCGCGCTCGCCGACATCATCGGCACGCCATTCTATTGCTATTCCAGCGCCACCATCGAGCGGCACTACAATGTCTTCGCCGCCGCCTTCGCCGATGTCGATGCGCTTGTTTGTTACGCGCTGAAGGCGAATTCCAACCAAGCCGTCGTCACTACGCTCGCTCGGCTCGGCGCCGGCGCCGATGTCGTGTCCGAAGGCGAATTATTGCGCGCCCGCGCCGCCGGCATTCCGTCGCAGCGCATTGTGTTCTCAGGCGTCGGCAAGACCGCGCGTGAACTCAACCTCGCGGTCGAGCACGGCATCCTCTGCGTCAATGTCGAATCCGAATCCGAGCTTGAGCTTCTTTCCTCGATCGCGACCGCAAAGGGCCGCACCGCGGATATTTCGATCCGCGTCAATCCGGATGTCGATCCCAAGACGCACGCCAAGATCGCGACCGGCAAAGCCGAGAACAAATTCGGCATTCCGATCAGCCGCGCTCGCGAAGTCTATGCGCGCGCCGCCAAACTCAAAGGCGTGCGCGCGATCGGCGTCGACATGCATATCGGCAGCCAGATCATCGACTTGCAGCCGTTCCGCGACGCTTTCGCCTTGCTCGCGGAATTTGTCGGCGTGCTGCGGGCCGACGGTCATGCGATTTCGCATGTCGATGTTGGCGGCGGGCTCGGCGTGCCGTATCGCGAGGACAACGAGCCGCCGCCCGATCCCAACGCCTATGCCGCGATCGTCAAGGGCGCGACGCAAAATCTCGGCTGCCGCTTGATCCTCGAGCCGGGCCGGCTCATTGTCGGCAATGCCGGCATCCTGGTGACGCGCGTGCTGCATATGAAGCACGGCGACGCGAAGACATTCATCGTCGTCGATGCCGGCATGAATGATCTGATTCGGCCGACCCTTTACGACGCGCATCACGACATCCGGCCGGTGCGCGAGCCGACGGCTGGCCGACGCCGAATCGTCGCCGACATCGTCGGTCCGGTTTGCGAATCAGGCGACTATTTTGCGCTCGAGCGTGAGCTCGCCGCGCCGGAAGCCGGCGATTTTCTGGCGCTGATGACCGCCGGCGCTTATGGCGCGACCCAGTCCGGCACCTATAACAGCCGCCCCCTGGTGCCAGAAGTCCTTGTTCGCAAAGATGAATGGGCGATGGTCCGGCCACGCCAGGGGGTCGAGGATTTGATTGCGCTCGACCGGCTGCCGCCCTGGCTGTGACGGATCCGTGACTTTGCCGCGATTTTGGCTCTGATTTCGTTGCCGGGTGTTGTCTAACGGCGAACGCCGCCTAAGTTGCCAAGGCAAAGTAAGTCAAAGCCAGGGAAAAGGCCTTGCCCAAGGCGCGGGCCAAAGTGTCATCGCGCAGCCCTCATGCTACCCTGTTGTGGCGCGGTGTTCGGCCGGAGAAATTCGTGACGGAACAGCCTGTGGTCCAACCTGCCGAGACAAAGCCGGCCGAACTACCGTCGCGGCTTGCGCTCGCGGCGCGCCGTGCGCGCTATGCGATTTTCTGGGAACGGGTATGGCCGCCGCTCGCGGCGCTCGCCACTGCGGTAGGCTTGTTCCTGGCATTGTCCTGGCTCGGGCTGTGGCTGTGGCTGCCGCCGCTCGGCCGCGCGGCGGGCCTCGTTTTGTTTGGCGCGCTCGCGCTGTGGGCGGCGTTTCCATTTTTGTTTTTGCGCCTGCCAGGCTTCGCCGACGCTCTGCACCGGCTCGACCGCGTCAGCGGCTTGCGGCATCGGCCGGCGACGACGCTTGCCGACCGGCTTGCGGTCAATGCGCAGGACCCCTATGCGCTGGCGCTGTGGAATGCGCATGTGGCGCGTTCGCTGCAAAATGCCAAGGCGCTGCGCGCCGGTGCGCCGGCGCCGCGCGTGGCCGGACGCGACCCTTACGCCGTGCGCGGACTGGTGCTCATCGCGCTGATCGCGACCTTCATCGCGGCCGGCGGCGAACGCTGGCACCGCGTCGCGGCGGCATTTGATTGGCGCGGCGTCGTCGTGCCGGCGAATTTCCGCGTCGATGCTTGGGTGGCGCCGCCGGCCTATACCGGGCGGCCGCCGATCATCCTGCCCGGCATCCACCCGGGCGAGACCAGCGCCGCCGCGGTGCAAACTGACGCGCCGATCAGCGTGCCGGTCAACTCGACGCTGGTGGTGCGCGCGACCGGCAAGCTCAAGCTCGATTTGTCGACCACTGGCGGTCTCGTTCCCGCCAATCCGGAAGGCCGGCCGCCGGCCGGCGCCGAGGAACATCGCTTCACCATCACCGCAACCGGCGCGGCGACGCTGCGCGGCGCTGGCGAGAATCTGGTCTGGCCGTTCAACGCCGTTCCTGACAAGCCGCCGACGATCGCGCTGATCAAAGACCCCGAGCAGCAGAGCCGTGGCGCGCTGTTATTGTCGTATCGGTTGGAGGACGATTACGGAGTGGCCGAGGCGCAGGCGACCTTCGCCCGCAAGGATAGTCCCGGCGGCCAGGCCGCCCGTCCGTTGTTCGGGCCGCCCGATTTCGCGCTGGTGCTGCCGCAAGCACGCACCAAGAATGGCACCGGGCAAACGATCAAGGACCTTACCGACCATCCCTGGGCCGGCGCCGAAGTTACCCTGACGCTCGTCGCGCGCGACGATGCCGGCAATGAGGGCCGTAGCGAGCCGTTTGACTTTCGCTTGCCGGAGCGGGTTTTCACCAAGCCATTAGCGCGGGCTCTGATCGAGCAGCGCCGCAATCTCGCGCTCGATGCCAATGCGCGTCCCCTTGTGACCACTGCGCTCGATACGCTGGCGATCGCGCCGGAACGCTTCACGCCGGAGGCCGGCATCTATCTCGGTTTGCGCTCGGTGTATTGGTCGCTTGAGCGCGCCAAGAGCGATGACGATTTGCGCGACGTCGTCAAACGACTGTGGCAGATGGCGGTCGGCATCGAGGACGGCGACATTGCCAATGCCGAGGAGGCTTTGCGCAACGCCGAGAACGCACTGCAGCAGGCGCTCGATCGCGGCGCCACCGATCAGGAGCTCAAGGCGCTTATGGAGCAGCTGCGCGCCGCGATGGACCGTTTCCTGCAGGCGATGGCGGAACAGTTGAAAAACAACCGTGAGCTTGCCCGTCCGCTCAGCCCCAATACGCGCATGCTCAGCTCGCGCGATCTGCAGAATATGATCGACCGGCTGGAGAATCTGGCGCGCAGCGGCGCCAAGGACGCCGCGCGGCAGCTTTTGCAGCAGCTGCAGGAGATGATGGAAAACCTGCAGATGGGCATGCCGGACATGAACGAGGGCGACGAGGACATGATGTCGGCGCTCGACGAGCTCGGCGACATGATCCGCCAACAGCAGCAATTGCGCGACCGCACCTTCCAGCAGGGCCAACAGCGCCAGGACCGCCAGCACGGCGGCACACCGCGCGAGGGTAAACCCGGCCAACAGCAGCCCAACGGCAATTCCTTCGGCGATCTGCAGCAGAACCAGCAGGCGCTGCGCGACCGGCTCAACAAATTGCTCGAGGATTTAAAGAGCCGCGGCTTCGGCCAGAACGATCAGAACCAGCAAGGGCAGGGCGCTCCCGGCCAAGGCCAGGCACAAGGCCAAGATCAGCTCGATCAGCTCGGCCGCGCCGGCGAGGCCATGGGTGATGCCGCCGGCAATCTCGGCGAGGGCGATGCCGACAGCGCGGTGGAATCGCAAGGCCGCGCGCTCGATGCCTTGCGCAAGGGCGCGCAGGGCCTGGCGCAATCCATGCAGCAGCAGATGGGGCGCGGCCCCGGCCCAGGCCGGCCGGGGCGCTTCGGTCAATCGCGCGCGCAGCAGGATACCGATCCGCTTGGACGGCCGTTACGCGGCCGCGAATACGGCGACGACGCCACCGTGAAAGTGCCGGGCGAGATCGACGTGCAGCGCGCTCGCCGCATCATCGAGGAATTGCGCAAGCGCTTCGGCGACTTCGCCCGGCCGCAGGAAGAGCTCGATTACATCGAACGGCTTTTGAAGAATTATTAGCCGCCTCAGTTCCAGCCGAGGGCTTCGCGGACTTCGGCTTTGGCGGCGTTGACGTCCGGCCAGGTGCGATTGCCGTCCACCAAAAACGATACCTCGTCCGTGCCGGAGAAATAACCTTCGATGACATGGTACCCGAGCGAGCGATAGACTTCGAATTGCTCTTCGGTGAAAAACTGGTCGCTGGTGGTTTGGTGCGGAAAATCCGAATTTCGCTTCTTGTAGTCCAGCACATAATCTTTTTCGTCGCCGGAGAGTGATGACTTGAAATAGAGCAGTATTCCGTAGCTGCCGTCCTCATAGAGAATTCGGCCGATCGCGCAGTGCGGACCGCGATGGCGCTCCGCCTCTTTGGGCGTGCGCGGACTAATCGCGTCGCTCGTCTCGTGGTAGCGTTCCCTGATCTCCTCCCAGGGCACGATGATGCGGACGCCAAGGTCGATCCGGGCGTAGCGTTCAAGCTTGAGCAGCGAAGCGCAGGAGATTTCTGGATCCGCCTCCGCATCGACGGCGATGATCAGCCGGCACCCGCGCTTGAGCAGCTGGTAGATGCCGAGATTCTCGATATGACCGCCGTCACTGAGATAAATAAATTTCTTGTTCTCATCGAGCTGATTGAACATTTCGAGTAGCAGATAGAATTTCCCGTAAAACCTGTAGATGAATTCACGCAGCCGACGCACCAGACCGTGTTTTTTGGCGAGGTCGCGCGGGTTGCGCAGCCAATAGCCGAGGCGGATGTTGAGCAAAGCCAGCGTCGGAGACAGCCATCGCACCGTATTCGATCCCATATTGGCCGAAATCGCCGCTCCGGAGATCGCCATCGCTGACCCGAGGTCGAGCCGCCGATCGAAATACTCCATTCCAAGCGTATCTGGATTATTCGCGGTCGGTGCGAAATGCGTGAGGTCGCTGCCGACGAAGTCGCGCGTGAAGGTGAAGAAATCGGCATTGCGCCCGCGCCGATTGGCCTCTTTCGACCCCTGCACGTTCAATGCTGCGTTGAGGATGTGGTAAGGGCTATTGTTCGGCTGGATGGCCGACAACTTGAAATCCATAAGCGCCGCAGGCTCCGCCGGCAACGGATCGGCGGGTCGGAACAGAAAAGCCTTGCTGAGGCGGTCCTTGTAGAACTGGTGAAGCGAATAGGCGTTCGCTTCGAACAAAAGGACGATTGCGCCGAGGCCGATCAGCATCCCCACATCGAGCCAGCCGGTGGCGGCCGGGGTGACGAGTTGCGGCACCTTGCTTTCGGCGTACAGGCAAGCGGTCAGATACCAATAGGCGACGAGCAGCACTACGGGGAGAACAAGGCCGGCCCCAATAAGCGCAATCCGGGTTAGGATTCGCAACGTCTGGACTGAAGTCTTTGGCGAAAGCCGTGTCGTCTCCAGGAAGGCGCCAAGTTTTTGCGCAAACAGGGCGATGGTCGTCGCTGCGCCGGCCAGAGACGCGAGCACAGACGGCGGAAAGGATTTGAAACTGACGGACGCATAGTGCTCGGCGACCCAATGAATGCTCAGCGGCTGCAGGTCGAGAAATACCGATATGGCGGTGAGGGCGAGCAGGGCGCGGGCGAATACCAGATATGGGCTGTCGACATCGTTGGCGACATCGTCCTTCGCCGACCTCGTGATCGCCCAGATAATGAGAGTACCGGCCAGAATAGCCGACACTGCAATTGTTGTCCGAAACGGCCCTGCAGCGGTGCCATCCGGAATTAATGAAACGGCCTGTGATGTGATCCAGCCAATCCATGAGCCGATTGTGGCATAGAGCGTGTTGACCCAGGCGAAGCCGGGCAGCAGTCCGGCGAGGTATTTAGGGATCTGAACCAGGACGGCGAGGATCTTGGGCAGGAAATTTGCCGTAAGCAGGTCGTCCCAAGCGGGATAGGCGGCCTTGGTGAGGAGCGCGGCGCCGAGCAAAAAAACCATGACCAGAATTGCGTTTGCCAAGAGGCCGCGCAATAGCACGGCCGCCGCTTCCAGGAGGTTGCGCGCATTGCTGTGGGCGCGCGGCAGCAGGTAGTTGGAATAGTTGCGCAGATGCCCGATCGCGTCGTTGTCGCGCACATCGGACGTGCCGAATGGAAAAGCGCCACCGTTCTCCGACATGCCGGCTGTCACGCACGCGCCGATATAGCCGCCGCCCGAGACGGTAGACAGAGAATCGGCGTGCGGGACGACGTGATGAAAGTCGAGGGCCTGTAGTGCGCCCAGGCAAAATGCGGCAGAGCGGATGCCGCCGCCTGAAAGAGCGATCCCAACCGCCGTACAAGGAATGGGGCGTGCCCGCATGCGGTTGGTGTCGAGATTCGCCGGATCGACGCTCATCTGCGGATCCCGGCTCGGCGGTGGCAGCGCGCAGCTTTTCGGTAGCGGATGATCGCCGTCCGTTCCTTCGCGGGGTGCCAGCCGTTGCAGCGGCGGC
>JBPYFG010000569.1:0-7217 GCA_051986365.1 Xanthobacteraceae bacterium | reverse complement strand
TGCATGTCATGGTTGCGTGTCCACGGGAAAGTGGCGATGTCGGCGATCGAATATTCGTTGCCGCCGAGATAGGGTGAGTGCGCCAACCGCTTTTCCAGAACCTCGTAAAGCCGCTTCACTTCGGTCTGATAGCGCGACATCGAAAAGGAATTATCCTTGTCCTTGGGCGAGAACAGTTTGAAGTACGTGAATTGACCGAACATCGGCCCGACGCCGGTGAGCTGGAACATCAGCCATTGCAGCACTTCATATTTCTTTGTCATGTCTTGCGGCAGGAGTTTCCCGGTCTTCTCGGCGAGATACAGCAGGATCGCGCCCGATTCGAACACGGTATAAGGCTTGCCGCCGGGGCCTTCGTGATCGACGATCGCCGGAATTTTCGAATTCGGATTGATCTTGATGAAATCCGGATTGTATTGCTCGCTTTTCCAGACATCGACGAAATGCTCTTTGTACGGCAGCTTGGTCTCTTCGAGCATAATGTAGATTTTCTGAACGTTAGGACTGGTCAACGCATAAAGGTCGATCATGACAGTGCCTCGAATTCCGTTTTGGAGATTTATGAGGGCGGTGAAGCTAGCGATCCCGAACAGGCAGGACAAGCCATGGCTTCGCCGATCAGCGCAGCACAACGATCACTTGTGTGAGATCGCCGAGACGACGTAGGCTCGCCTGCCGCCAGAAAAAAGTTAGCGGGAGAGAGGACAAGGAGACCGGAATGCAGGGCTTAACGCGGGGGATCGCCGTGCTCGCGCTTGCCGGCGCGGCGTTGGCGATGGCCGGTGCTGCGCGTGCCGGCGACGACGACTATCCAAATCATCCGGTGCGCTGGCTGGTCGGCTATCCGCCGGGTGGCTCGACCGACATCTGCGCGCGGCTGATCGGACAATACCTCTCCGAACATCTGCATCAGCAATTCGCTGTCGAGAACAAGCCTGGCGCCGGCAACAATCTCGCCACCGAAATCGCAGCGCATGCGCCGCCCGACGGCTACACCGTGTTCCTGGTCAATCCCGCCAATGCCATCAATGCCAGCCTGTACAAGAACCTGTCATTCAACTTCATCCGCGACATGACGCCTGTGGCCGGCTTCATGCGCGTGCCGAATGTCATGGAAGTCAATCCGAACGTGCCGGCACACACGGTCAAGGAATTCATCGATTACGCCAAGGCCAATCCGGGCAAGGTCAATCTCGGTTCTTCGGGCATCGGCACCTCGGTTCATCTGTCCGGCGCATTATTCATGATGATGACCGGCGTCGAACTCGTACACGTGCCGTATCGGGGCTCGGCGCCGGCGCTCAATGATCTTCTCGCCAATCAAGTACAGGTGATGTTCGACAATCTGCCGTCTTCGCTGGGACACATCCAGGGTGGGCGGTTGCGCGCGCTGGCGGTCACGACCACCGCGCCGTCAAAGGCGCTGCCCGGCGTGCCGACAGTAGCCGAAACCGTGCCGGGCTACGAAGCGAGCGCCTGGTTCGGCATGGCGGTGCCGAAGGGCACGCCGCGCCCGATCATCGACAAGCTCAATCGCCAGATCAATCAAGCGCTCGCCGATCCTGGAATACAGGCAAAGCTCGCCGATCTCGGCGGCATTTTGATTGCTGGCTCGCCGGAGGATTTTGGCAAAGTGATCGCGGATGAAACTGAAAAATGGGCCAAGGTGGTGAAGGCCACCGGCGCGACCGCGGAATAAATCGCGACAGCACATGAGCAAAACAAAATCGCCTGAGCAATTGCGCTCTTATCGCTGGCTAGGCCGCAACGATCTGCGCTCGTTCGGACATCGCTCGCGGCTGCGACAGTTCGGCTATGACCGCGCCGATTGGGTTGGCAAACCCGTCATCGGCATCATCAATACCTGGAGCGAGATCAACGCCTGCCACGGCCATTTGCGCGACCGTGCCGAAGACGTTAAACGCGGCGTTTATCAGGCTGGCGGCTTTCCGATCGAACTGCCGGCGATGTCGCTCGCCGAGCCATTCGTCAAGCCGTCCACCATGCTCTACCGCAATTTCCTGGCGATGGAATGCGAAGAGCTGTTGCGCAGCCACCCGATCGACGGCGCGGTGTTGATGGGCGGCTGCGACAAGACCACGCCCGGATTGATCATGGGCGCGATCAGCATGGGCATCCCCGCCATCTACGTGCCGGCCGGGCCGATGTTACGCGGCAATTGGCGCGGCAACGTGCTCGGCTCGGGCTCTGATGCCTGGAAATATTGGGACGAAAAACGCGCCGGCCGGATCGGCGACGACGAGTGGAATGAAATCGAAGGCGGCATATCCCGCTCTTTCGGCACCTGCATGGTGATGGGTACCGCGGCGACCATGATGGCTATTACGGAGGCGCTCGGACTGGCGCTGCCGGGGGCATCCTCGATCCCGGCGCCGGATTCCAATCACCCGCGGATGTGCGCCGCCGCAGGGCGACGCGCCGTCGAAATGGTGTGGGAGGATTTGACGCCGGACAAAATTCTCACTGCAGCGGCATTCGATAATGCGATCCGCGTTCACATGGCGCTCGGCGGTTCGACCAACGCTATCATCCATGTTATCGCCATGGCGCGCCGCGCTGGGCTGAAGCTCGACATGTCGCGGTTCGACGAGATTTCGCGGCAAGTTCCGGTCATCGCCAATATCACGCCGTCCGGAAAATATCTGATGGAGGATTTCTTCTATGCCGGAGGTTTGCGCGCCTTGATGGCGCAAATGCGCGATCTTCTCGATTTGTCCTGCATCACCGTCTCCGGACGCACGCTTGGCGACGCGATCGGCGGCAGCAGCGTGCATCTGCCGGACGTCATCCATTCCCTGGACAATCCGCTCTATCCGGAGGGCGCAACCGCGGTGCTGACCGGAAACCTGGCGCCGCGCGGCTGCGTGATGAAGCCGGCCGCCGCCGACAAGCGATTGTTGCGGCATCGCGGCAAAGCGATCGCCTTCGAAAATTACGACCATATGGCGCGGGAGGTCGATCGCGACGATCTCGAGGCCACGCCCGACCACGTCTTGGTACTCAAGAACGGCGGGCCAAAAGGCGGGCCCGGCATGCCGGAATGGGGTCAGCTGCCGATCCCGAAGAAACTTCTCAAAGCTGGCGTGCGCGACATGCTGCGCATTTCCGATGCGCGCATGAGCGGCACTAGCTACGGCGCTTGCATTCTGCACGTGGCGCCGGAAAGCTTTGTCGGCGGTCCTTTGGCGCTGGTGCAGACCGGCGATGAGATCGAGGTCGATGTCGCCGCGCGCCTTATCCACTTGCACGTCGCTGTCGACGAACTCGCGCGACGCCGTGAGGCTTGGCAGCCGCCGCCACCGCGTTATCAACGCGGCTACGGCGCCATGTTCTCAACCCATATCGGGCAGGCTGATGAGGGCTGCGATTTCGATTTTCTCCAAAGCCAAGCGGTTATTCCCGAGCCCGAGATTCACTGACGCCCTTCGTCATTGCGAGCAGAGCGAAGCAATCCAGGCTAGCGACGCAAAAGCTGGATTGCTTCGTCGCTAACCGCTCCTCGCAATGACGATGAACCAACCGCTATCCGGCCGGCTGCACCGTGGCGCCGCATTCGCCAAAGCCGATCCGCGCGCAACCTGGCTTGGCGCAGAAGCCGCGGAAGGTTATTTCGTCCCCGTCTTCGATGAAGGTGCGCTGCTCGCCATTTGGCAAGGCCAGCGGCGTCGAACCGCCGGTCGTGAGCTCCAGCAAACTGGCCCAGCTCGAGGGTTCCGGCCCGGACACGGTGCCGGATCCGATTAAATCGCCAATCTCAAAATTACAGCCATTGCTGGTGTGGTGCGCGATCATCTGGGCGAAGGTCCAGTACATCTGTGCCAGCGAGCTCTGCGTCAAACGATGCGCCGGCACACCGTCACGGCGCATCGCTGCGGTCGCAATATAGGCTTCGAGCGTAACCTCAAGGCCGCCCTGCGCCCGGTCTTGCGCGTCGTCGAGATATGAAAGCGGCGCCGGATCGCCTTCGGGCCTGGCGAACGCGGCAGTGTGAAACGGCGCCAGGGCTTCCGTCGTCACCACCCAGGGTGAAATCGTGGTGGCGAAATTCTTGCCGAGGAACGGACCGAGCGGCTGGGATTCCCAGGCCTGAATGTCACGCGCCGACCAGTCATTGAGGAGGCAATAGCCAAAAATGTAATTTGCCGCCGCGCCAATCGGAACGGGACGACCCAAGTCGGAGGCCATGCCGACGAATGCGCCGAGTTCCAGTTCAAAATCGAGACGCTGCGAAGGGCCGAAGCTCGGCGCCGATCCATCCACTCCTTTGCGCTGTCCACTCGGCCGCGTGACCGCAATGTCGCTAATCCGCACCGAAGATGCGCGGCTGTGGTAGGCGAGCGGGACGTATTTATAATTCGGTGTCAACGGATGGTCGGGGCGAAACAATCGTCCGGCGTTGGTGGCGTGAAAGATCGAAGCGAAAAAATCGGTGAAGTTGCGGAATGCAACCGGCATTCTCATTTCGGCATGGGCCATCGGCGTTAGATAGGGACGCAAACGGGCGCTGGCGCCGGCTTCGGCGGCGAGCTCTCGCGACAAAGCAAGCCGCAAAGCGGACCAAGCCGGCGGCCCCAATGACATCAGCAGATTGAGAAACGGGGCGCCGCACGCCTGCGCCGCAACTGCGGCCGGCCCTTCGAACAAACCGGCCGCCGCAGAAACGTCGACAATCTGGTCACCGATCGCCACGCCGACCCGCGGCTGCTCGTTCGCCGCCAGCCGAAACACGCCGAACGGCAAATTCTGTATCGGGAAGTCGCCGCCGGTCAGATTGGCAGTTTCAACAAAGCTGCGCCGTGCCGGGTCGTGAGTTTCATTGAGCGGAATCGGCATGGCTATGGTCCCGGCGCCGCGGCGCGCCGCGGCGCTGTGCTTTCCGCCTGACGGCGCAGTTCCGGATAATGCGCGACGAAGTCGGCATACATGCGCTGCAAGCCTTCGCGCAGCTCTGTCTGCGCGCGCCAGCCCAAAGCCTTGATCACCGACACATCCAGAAGCTTTTGCGGCGCGCCGTCTGGCCGCGACGTATCAAATTCGATTTTGCCGCGAAAGCCGACCACCTCGGCCATCAAGCCGGCAAATTCGGCAATCGTGATATCCTTGCCGGTTCCCACGTTGAGAAATTGCAGGTCCGAATAGGATTTCATGACGAAGACGCAAGCGTCGGCAAGATCATCGACGGCGAGGAATTCACGGCGCGGCGTTCCGGTGCCCCAAACAGTCACGCTTGAACTGCCAGCAACCTTAGCCTCATGAAAGCGCCGCACCAAAGCGGCGGGAACGTGACTATCCTGCGGATGGTAGTTGTCGCCGGGGCCGTAAAGATTGGTCGGCATCACCGAGACGAAATCGGCGCCATGCTGCAACCGATAGGCTTCGCACAATTTGATGCCGGCGATCTTGGCCACCGCATACCATTGATTGGTCGGCTCAAGCGGCCCCGACAGCAGCATTTCCGGAGACATCGGCTGCGGCGCCAGACGCGGATAGATACACGACGAGCCGAGATAGAGCAGCTTGCGCACGCCGCAGTGATAGGCAGCGTGAATTGTATTGCAGGCGATGGCGAGATTGTCGGCGATAAAGTCGGCCGGAAAGGCGCTGTTGGCGAGAATACCGCCGACCTTGCCGGCGGCGACAAATACCGCATCGGGTTTGGCTTGCGCCATGAAGCGCTCGACCGCATCTGAGCGGCGCAGATCGAGTTCGTGCCGGGTTGCGGCGATTATTTCGCACCGTTCGCGCTCAAGCCGCCGCACGATGGCCGCGCCCACCATGCCGGCATGTCCGGCGACATAGACGCGCCTATCGCGCAATTCGAACGGGACCGGCGCACTCATCGGCTAGTCATGCATGTTGCGAAGGCTGCCGTCGCGGCGCATTTCCGCCAAATCCGACTCGACCATTTCGCGTACCAATTCGTCGAATGTCACTTTGTGCCGCCAGCCGAGCCGCTGGCGCGCTTTGCTCGGATCGCCGAGCAGCGCGCCGGTTTCCGTCGGCCGAAAGTAGCGTGGGTCGACCTCGATGAGCACGCGACCGTCGCGTTTATCAAGACCTTGCTCGGCCAGTCCCGAACCGCGCCATTCGACGGTTCGGCCGACACAGGCAAACGCTTTTTCGGCGAATTCGCGAACCGAGTGCTCTTCGCCGGTCGCCAGCACGTAGTCGTCTGGTTCAGGTTGCTGGACGATGAGCCACATACCCTCGACATAGTCGCGCGCGTGGCCCCAGTCGCGTTTAGCCGACAAATTGCCAAGAAACAGCTTGCTCTGCAGGCCAAGCTCTATCGCGGCGACCGCGCGGGTAATCTTGCGCGTGACGAAGGTTTCGCCCCGCGTCGGACCTTCATGATTAAAAAGAATGCCATTGGAGGCATGCATCCCGTAGGCTTCGCGATAATTGATCGTGATCCAATAGGCGTAGAGCTTGGCCGCCGCGTAAGGCGAGCGCGGGTAAAACGGTGTGGTTTCGCGCTGCGGCACTTCATGCGCCAGCCCATACAGCTCCGACGTCGAAGCCTGATAGAATCGAACTTTGTCCTCGAGACGAAGGATCCTAATTGCTTCGAGCAAGCGCAGCGTGCCAAGGCCGTCGGCGTTCGCGGTGTATTCCGGCGTCTCGAACGAGACCCGAACGTGGCTTTGGGCGGCGAGATTGTAGATCTCGGTGGGCTGCACTTCTTGAATGATGCGAATGAGGTTGGTCGAATCGGTCATGTCGCCGTAGTGCAGAAAGAACTTTATGCCGGCCCCATGCGGATCCTGATAAAGATGATCGACGCGCGCAGTGTTGAACGACGACGAACGCCGCTTGAGGCCGTGCACGATATAGCCCTTATCCAGCAGAAGCTCGGCGAGATAAGCGCCGTCCTGGCCAGTCGTGCCGGTGATTAATGCAATCCGCTCAGCCATCAGCTGATCCGCGCCGGTTTTGCTTGCCGATGACCGGCGTCAACCCCATCGAAAAGCGCCGGATTGAGAGCTAAACGGCTTAATTCGTCAAGTCGCGTTGTTTATTTTTTAGCGGCGGGCGTTGCCGCGTGATTGCGGACATAGCGCCGAGTGTTTTCATTCAGCTGGGAGAGCCGCCGCCGAAGCGCTGGCGTTCACGTCTTTCTTGATTTTCGTCCATGCGGCGCTGCGCCTCGGCATCGATCGCGCGTTTGAGATCGGGATGGTTTGCCGTGAAAGTGC